>JAUZEU010000125.1 GCA_030838885.1 Bryobacterales bacterium
CCACATCTTTCGGTTGTAACGCTCGGTGATGGGGAACTCCAGGCTGTAGTCCGTGCCGATGTTGAGAGTCAGACGATGAGTAACCTTCCAGTCATCCTGAACAAAGAAAGAAAGATACTTACGCTCATTAGCCAGACGTTCGCTCTTGGCCACTGACGCGCTTGCCATGTATCCCAACAGGAAGGACGCGAACGGTACGCCACTGTTGGTGTCAAGTTTCAGAGGGTTGATCGCGCTCATCTGGTTATTGAACTGGAATGCCGGCTCAAACGAGTTCTGCTGGAACTGATTGAGTTGCTCCACGCGGTAATCGGCGCCGAATTTGATTGTGTGCGTGCTCTTGACCCACGTCATGGAAGCACGCTGCCCCCAGCTGTTCAGGTCCACCAGCGTCAGGCCCGCTGAACCCGAACTACCCACGGATACCAGACCGCCTACGTTGAACGCCGGAAAAGACTTGATTTGGGTCGCGTCGGCTAGGGCCTTCGGGAATCCAAGCTGTGTGATGTCGTAGCCCAAAGCGTAGGGAACACTTGGATTATCAAGCCGGGCAAACCCAGTGTGGAATTCGCCGATCAGGCCGGGACTGAACACAGCTGTAGCGGCCGCGGTGATGTGGGTCCGGGCGTAAGTAGCCTTGCGGGTCAGGTTGACTGAGTACCCCAGAGGATCAATATTGAACTGGTTCGCCCAGATACGGGAGTAAGTGCCAAACAGCTTCCACCGGCTACTCAGGTTGTGATCAATCTTTTTCACAATCTGGTGCTCGTCCGTGCCGCCACCACCCACGGTGGAGTAATTGTTCACGTTCGTGATCGGGTTACCCTGGGAGTTCGGAACCGGGTAGATCGACGCCACGTTTGCCGCTACCTTGCTGAAGCGGGAGCTCGGTACGATGTTATTCGGGAACAGATCGCGAACATAGCTTCCGTCCGCCAGCTGGCGAGTAGTAGAGGCATCGGCCACCAGGATTACATTGCCGGCCGAGTTGCGTGTTTGCGAGAAGTTCCCCTGGCGTTCCAGAAGCGTAGGCACGGTCGTGATACTGGGTGCGCCGTTGCGGTTCCGGTAGTCCTCCCAGTTGACGAAGAAGAAGGTCTTATCTCGTTTGATGGGGCCGCCTACCGAAAGTCCATATTGATTCTGGACCAGGGCAGGTCTTGCGTTGCCCGCGCGGTTCTGGAAGAAGTTATTCGCATTCAGAACCGTGTTCCGCAGGAAGTCATAAGCTGTTCCGTGAAACTGGTTGGTTCCGGATTTAATACTCATGCTGACCACGGCACCTGACGTTCGGCCGAATTCCGCTGAGAATGTATTAGTCTGAACACGGAATTCCTGCGTGGAATCCACCGGGGGAACAAACGATGGAGAGTTCATCTGCGCCAGATCCAGCGCCAGCCCTTCCACAATCACCGCATTAGCGTTAGCCAGCCCGCCATTCGACGAAAAATTATTCAACGAGCCATTCTTGCCGCCGAAGCCGCCCTGGACGCGAATCCCAGCCGAGAGACCGACCAGGTCCAGCGGATTGCGCCCGTTCAGCGGCAGTTCGGTGATCTTTCGGTTGTCCACCAGGGTTCCCACCGTACTGTTTTCGGTGTCGAGAATCACTGCGTTCGATTCCACGGTTACGCTGTCTTTGGTCTCGCCCAATTCCATGTGGAAGTCGATGCGCGCCACCTGTTCCACTGCCAGAGTCACCCCTTCGCGCTTCATTTGTTTAAAACCGGCCGACGAGGCAGCAACGCGATACGAGCCGGGGAACAGCGAGGTGATCAGGTAATTTCCGGCGTCATTCGTTACCGACGACCGCGAAACGCCGGTCTCGGTATTCGTGGCGACTACCTGGGCATTAGGGACGGTGGCGCCGGAGGCGTCCGATACCGTACCGGTAATTTGAGCAGTCTGGCTCCAAGCGCTTACGGCAAGCAGGCCGAGGCCAAAAGACAATCTGACGATCGAACTAACCTTTTCCATTAGGACACCCCTGAACAACGTAGTTAAATTCTGACCGGCGGTTAAAGCTCCCGCCGGTATACAGTCGGTCGGTCTGGAGTATATGTATATAAAGGAGGCTGCATATTGTCAAGGGATCTTGCATAATGCAGAATGCAAAATGAAAAATGCGTGTGCTAACGGGGACAGCACTGAGGGCGAGCCCGCCCTGCCTGCCACTGCTGTTGAACCCCGCCATTTCAGCAAAACGCCGCTTCAGCGCACGGTTCTGAAGGATCGCGTCTCGGAGTTGATCAAAGATGCGATTCTGTCCGGAAAACTGCAAGCCGGCGACCGGATTGTCGAGATGAAGGTGGCAGCGGACCTCGGCCTGGGCACCACCGCGATCCGTGAGGCGCTGTTCGAACTCGAAGCGCAGGGTTTCGTGACCCGGCTGAACAACAAGGGTACGTACGTTACGAAGCTTTCCAGGCAGGATGTCACGCAGATTCTTACTGTGCGCCGGGAACTGGAGGGGCTTGCCGCTCAATTGCTGGAACAGCGGGCCAGCGAGGAAGGGATCGCTGTTCTGCGCGGCATTGTCGGCGACATGAAAGCAAGTGCGGTCCGAAACGATCTCCAGGGCTTTTATCGCGCCGATCTGGAGTTTCACCGGACCATCTGGGCACAGGCAGGCAATCGCCACCTCGCAAAGGCGCTGGACATTCTGATCGTGCCGCTGTTTGCCTTTCACATCATGAAAAACCCGAGCGACTCCGTGAACGAACTGCTCGAAAGCGTGGAATGGCACGGGCGCGTGGTCGAAGCTATTGCCCGAAAGGACAATGCGCGAGCCTGCATGGAATCGGCGCTGCAGTTTTTCAACGAGCAGGAGAGCTGGATGCTGTTCAATTCAGCCCCGGACGAGGACTACCGCACAAACCCCGTTTGACTTTCTCATCGCCGCAGGGCGGCTTTCAGGGACATTCTGCTCCTCGATACTTCCCGTCACGGGCCAGTAGTGGGACAATGAGCTAAACGGCGTCATTTGCCGTGTGCCGTGCCACAGGAGGGTGATCCTGAACACCAAATTCCTATCCAAAGGCTGCGCTGTTGTCACGGCCGCAGCGGGATTTTTTGTGCTGTGCCTGTATGCCGCGCAGCTCCAACTGCCACCGCAAGTCCCCTCTCCCTGGACATCGCTCTGCTTCCTGGCCGCTGGAACAGCAATCTGGCTTCGCGTCCGCTATGGTGGGACTTCAGCGTTGGGACTCACCGCGGTGTTCCTGATGCTGGCGGTAGCGGTCGCCACGGGGTCTGAGTATCTGTTCAACACCGATCTCGGCATCGACCGGCTGCTCTTCCCCGGCCAGTTAACTGCGGCCGCACCGCATCCCGGCCGACCTGGCGGGCTTACCACCTTCAATTTCATCCTGATCGCATCAGGACTGCTTATAGCCTCGGCACGAATCAGGATTATTAGACTGACCGGTGAGCTATGCCTGGTGACGTCCTTTACATTCTGCTTTCTCGCGTTCATGATGACCATTCTGGGTTCAGGCCACGGAGTCGCGATGGGCGAAGTGATGAATCCCGCCGTCTCATTTCTCTTTATTATGGCTTCGCTCGGCGTCCTCACCGGTAATCCGAACGGCAACCTGCTCTCTTTACTGCGGAATCCCGGCCCGGGGGGTATTTTCGCCCGCTGGCTATTGCCGTTACCGCTCATTCTGCCTGTCTTGACGGCACTGGCGCGAAACGCGGGCCGTCATATTGAGTTATTCAATACTCCGGCCAGTAATGCACTTTTCTCCGTGATGGACATTCTGCTTGCCATTGTCATCGTTTGGGGCAGTTCGGCTCAGGTGTCCCGCGTGGACCGGCTGCGCCGGCAGGCCGAAGAAGAATTGCGGGCCTCGCGCGATGAACTGGATGAGCGGGTAAACCTGAGAACGCAGGAACTGCGGGATGCAAACCGGTTGCTGGAGATTCAGAACGCAGAGCGGCTGAACGCCGAACGAGATGTTCGCCAGGCGAACTCAATGCTGAACCGGGTAATCGAAGCGGCCCCGTTAGGCATCTGCGCTTTTAACAGCGACGGGACCGTGCGTAAGCGCAATACCGTCGCCACGGAAATGGGAATCGCAGAGGAGCAGATCTTCCTCGGCCTCTTTGAACGGGCCATGGCGGGTGAGCGGATCGCCAGCCTTGAGGTCGCGCGGCCCAACGGATCCGAGCGGCCTTCCTTCTTCTCCGTATGGGCGTCGCCTCTGACTGCTGTCGAAGGTGATATCAACGGCGTGGTGATGATGGCCGTGGATACTTCCGAACGTAAGGCGTTCGAGGCGCGTGTGCGGCAGGCGCAGAAGCTGGAGAGCATCGGCGTTCTCGCGGGAGGAATAGCTCACGATTTCAATAACATCCTGACGGGGATTATGGGCAATGCAAGCCTGCTCCAGGAAGGTTTCTCGCTCAACCATCCGGACCGGGTTCTGGTGGAACAGATCATCGCCGCCAGCCACCGCGTGGGCGGTCTGACGAGGCAACTTCTGGCGTATGCGGGCAAGGGAAAATTTGTCGTGGAGCGGATTGGCATTTCCCGGCTGGTCGAGGACACCACCGAACTCATCGCCTCTTCCATCCCGAAATCAGTGCGCCTGCGGCTGCAATTGAGCGAGGATCTGCCCGCAATTGCCGGTGACGCAAGCCAGATCCAGCAGATTGTCATGAACCTGGTGATCAACGGGGCTGAAGCCATTTCCGGTCCCGGATTTGTACTGGTGAAGACCCGCACGCTGGATGTCGACGAACAATTTCTCAAAGAGTGTGCGGGCGCCGCTCACATCGAACCCGGAAGGTGCGTTGCTTTGGAGGTCACAGACTCGGGATCGGGTATGGATCAGGAGACGATCGCGAAGATTTTCGATCCGTTCTTCACCACCAAATTTACGGGCCGGGGGCTGGGACTGGCCGCCGTGCAGGGCATTGTCCGTAGCCATAACGGCGCCCTGAGAGTGATCAGCGCACCAGCGTACGGAACTACCTTCCAGGTGTTCTTTCCGCCGGCCGCGGCTGTTGTGACGGTGCAGCCGAAGACGAGTGCCGGGGAGTTGCCGATTCCCCGCGGGAGCGGCACAGTGCTTGTAATCGACGATGAAGCGACAGTCCGGGATACGGCTACTCGCGCTCTTCGCTGGATGGGATACGACGTGATGCTGGCGGCCAGCGGCGATGAGGGACTTGCGTCGCTTCAGGCTCACCCGAACGACGTGAAGGTAGTGCTGTTGGATTTGACGATGCCGGGTCTGAGCGGGAGCGAAACATTCAGGCTGCTGCGGAAATTCAACCCTCGGTTGCCGGTCATCCTTTCCAGCGGCTTTAATGAGGCCGAGGCAGCGGGGATGTTGCGCAACCATGGTCTCGCTTCATTTCTTCAGAAGCCCTACACTCTGCAACAACTGGCGCAGAAAATAGAACGGGCAACAGGCAGAGAGGCGCCTGACGGAACCGCAGCGGATCAGGTGGCCACGCTGACGCAGGAGCAGACTGCACCCACTGTAAGACGTAATTCAATGGGCAACAGAATGCTCGGTTGAGGCAGGAGGCTGCCGGGCGAATGAAGCACGATCTCATCGTAGTTGGCGCGTCCTCCGGAGGCGTAGAAGCACTTTCAGCACTGGCGAGCACGCTTCCTCCTGATCTTCCGGCAGCGATCATGGTAGTGCTTCACATTCCTCCGTGGTCGCGTTCGGAGTTACCGAAGATCCTGAGTCGCTGCGGTCCACTTCCCGCCAGGTCTGCACAGCACGATGAGTTGATTCAGCCTGGTCACATTTACGTAGCGCCGCCCGACCACCATCTGTTGGTGGAGGATGGGCATACGGTTCTTTGGCGCGGGCCGAAGGAGAACCGGCACCGCCCCGCAGTGAACACTTTGTTTCGCTCGGCAGCCGTGTCACACGGGCCGCGTGTCACCGGCGTGATTCTCACAGGCGCATTGGATGATGGCAGCGCAGGATTATGGTGGGTCAGACGATACGGAGGCGCGACAGTGGTGCAGGACCCGGACGAGGCCATGATGCCCGACATGCCGCTGAGTGCTTTGGAGTATGTGGATTCGGCCCAGGTAGCCCGACTCTCAGAAATGGGCTCGCTGCTGATGGCATTGGCAACAGGCGAGGAGTTCGACGTATGTCAACAAAAAAGAGCATAGAAGCTACGTGCCCGGAGTGCCGCGGACCGTTGTCGCTCTTGATAACGGACGGACTGGTGGAGATTAGCTGCCTGGTAGGGCACGCGTATTCGGTTGAGGGGGTGCTGCACGCCCACTCTGAGACTCAGGAAAAGGCTCTTTGGTCCGCGGTTGTGGCGCTCAGAGAGACAACAGCTTTAGTGGATGCGCTGAGCCACAGGTTGCCCTCCGATGTTCTGGAGAAACTGAGAGCACAGGTAGCGACGAAGCACCAGCAGGCGGCCGTCATTCAGAACATTATCGAGCATCTGGAGCCGTTTCAAGTGTGACGTTGGCCTGCTGAGGCTCAGTCGGTGCCGCCACGGTGAATGCCAAAAAATTCTTCCGGCACCTGGGACCGGCTCACGCACTCGCGAGCGAACAGGTACATTCCAGCCGACCAGGCTTGGCTCCGCACGCCCATCGGCTCCAGAGTTTCGCCGTGATGCCACTCGTTAAACTCCCCCGCCCGGTTTAAGGCACTCAGCTTTTCGAGTGCGACCGCAGCCTGGCTCAGGCGTTTGGCGCGTACCAGGGCGCTTATATAGAATCCACCGATGAAGGGCCAGACTCCTCCGTTGTGATACGAATGCGGCAGGTTGAGCATGCCATAGTAATCACGCCAGTCCGGGTCGCCGGGCTGAACCACCGGCGTCAGGCTCCGTATAGGTGCCTGCCCCATGCCGTGGCGGTCGATAAAGTCCAGAATCGTGGCGGTCCTGGTCTCATCTGCAACGCCTGACAGAATCGCTAACAGGTTGCCCAGAGTATCGAACCATTCGCCCACTGCGCGGAATCCGAGATACGGTAGATAATGCTCCTCATCTGCAAGGTGCCGCTTTACCGGGAGCCATCGCTTGCGCCCAAGAGAGTCCCGTAGTTGCCGGTTTTCAGTGCTGAAGGTATGGGAGATGTGCCGCAGCATATCGCCGTCGCCACGGTACCAGAAATAATGGTTAATTCTGTCGGAAACAAGGTCCGCGCGTTCGTGCTGACCGGCAGCGCGAAGGGCAAGCACGTACAGACAGTTCAGGTACAGGCCCTTCCCGCGCGTACAGAAAAGGTCCTGCCAGTCGGCGCTCTCCTGCATGCTGATTAGACCGCTCTGATCGACGTCCTGACAGGCATACCACGCGAGAATTGAGTTCACCGTAGCAGCGTCAGGTGCAAGCAGTGAACTGCCGATGATCCACCACAGTCCGGCATCGGCATAAGCGCGAAAGTTCGGTCGCAGCGTTGCGCAATCCACGTTGTTCGGAATGGCTCCGTCGGAGGCCTGTTTGCTTTTCAGCAGCGCAATACCAGCGCGCAGAGCGCCCTGCACGCGGTCGTCGTCGCTGAAACGCGCGCCCAGCAAAGTGATCATGCTGTCGCGAGCCCAGATTTGATGATGTCCTGTGCTGGCACCCGAGGCCTTCATGCCGTTGGGGGTGGCGCAGAGAGTCAGAACCGAAACAGCGTTCGTATAGTCCACACACCATTTTATCGGTTCACTTCTTTTTCTCAGGCGGCCTTGATCAGATCCGCGGCCGGCACACCGCGCAACCCTTCATTACCCACGCTAAAGCAAAAGAAAAAACTTCCAGGGAGGGGAACGGGATGTGCAGGATGAGGCCGGTTTTTACACGGGAATGGCGTTCGCGAATCATGCCCGCAAGAGTTGCTTGCCGTTCTCGGTGCCTCGCGGCAGTCACGCGAGCGCAGCCTTTAGTTCCTCGTTGGTGGGTTCAGACAGAATCTTGCCATTGATGTCGATTGTGGGCTTCTTCTCTTTACCGTTGTTCTGGCTCTTGACCCACTCGGAAGCGTCGGGATTGGCTTCTACGTCGACGTACTCGAAAGGCACGCCGAGCCGCTCCAGATACACCAGAGCCCGCCTTGTCAGTGGACACCAGTCCGCTCCGTAAACCGTTATTTTTCTCATGGCCGTGACACAGCAATTCCGTAGCCCTGGGTTTTAACGGACATTGGCTTCGCACATGCGTTTTCAATGACAAAGAAGGCTTATCAGAATGACTGGAATCAGGAACTCCAGGTTGCTGCCGCTCGCGATGATCGTGGCGGTGTTTGGTTTGACCGGTTGCGGCGGCCCTAACAGCGACAGAACAGGCACCGCGGGCAACGGTGGTCAGGGTCCCGGCACTCCATCCGGTTCGGGGTCGGGAACCGGCGCCACGGGTTCGGCGGCCGGTGGCGGCGGCTCCACAGCCAGTTCTCAGGTGGGTGGCAAGGGCAACGGCGTAGAAAGGCAGGCTCAGGGGAATGCCAGTGGTTCCGGAGCGGGAACAGGAAGCGGTTCCGGACCCGCAGTGGGGGGCAGTGGCGGAGGAGCTGCCAGAAGCGGCCAGCGGCAATAGACCCGTATGGCTCCGGTCCTCCGCGCAATCTTTGGATACTGCTTTCTGATCCTGATTGTCAGGATCGCGGGCAGGCGTCCGGGAAAGCAGATGACGCCCTTTGAGCTTGTATTGATCTTTTTCATAGGCGGGTGCACTCTGACCGCCATGGTGGGCGACGACAGATCTCTCACCAACGCCGTGATTCAGATCGTAAGCATCGCACTGACGCATCTGGTAATCATTTGGGCAAAAGGAAGATCGGCCGTATTCGGCCGCATCGTGGATGGCACTCCGTTAGTGCTGATGGACCACGGAAAGTGGCACACCGAAACGATGAATCGCATGCGAATTCAGGGCAACGACGTAATAGCCATGGCGCGGGATCAGGGCTTCGCCGCGCTGGACCGGATTGAATACGCCATCCTCGAACGCAACGGTGAGATCAGCATCATCCCGAAATCACAGGAATAACGGAATAGAAGTGTCATGCCTTCCGCCGATTCAGAATCGCCCACCAAGCCAGTGGAAGATAGTGCTTCCAGGGTAGATGATGACATCGCGGTCGGCTTCGATCTCGCATTCCAGCGCCGCTGGTGGCGCTTCGAGTTCGCCGTCTGGACCGTCTTCACCACCCTTGTGGTCCTGGCGATGTTTGGCTGTTTTGGTCGCGGCCACTTCGCGAAGGCGAGGACCGCTGCGCACGATGGTTCGCTCGATGTCCAGTACGACCGCATTGAGCGCTTTGGGAGTCCTTCAGTCGTGACGGTGACGTTCGGCCCCAGGGCGATTCACGGCGGGAAGGCGCAACTCTGGGTCAGCGAGAGTCTGATGAATGCGCTCGGGAACCAAAGAGTGGTGCCTCAGCCCGTAGAAGCCATATTGGGCGACGGCGGAATCCTTTACACGTTTGCAGCGACAAAGCCGCCGGCAACCGCCGAATTCGCCTTGCAGCCGCGCGCCGTGGGCGGCGCCAACCTGCAATTACGGGTGCCAGACTCGGAAACCGTGAACGCCCGCATCTTTGTAATGCCCTGAAAGCTGTGTATGACCACCGTCGTTCACGCCATCGCAGGCTACTTTTTTATGCTGCTGGTGCTCCGCGTTCTGGCGCGGCGCCCCGGCTCTCAGATGACACCCTCTGACTTCGTACTCGTATTTCTGATCGGTGGAGTCGTCCTCCTCGCCACCATGGAGAATGACCGGTCCGAAACGAATGCCGTCCTCACCGTCATTACTGTTGGAATATGCCACCGGATCGTCTCCCACCTGAAGCAGCGATTTCCGCGCGTGGGTGCACTCATCGACGGCACACCGCTTGTCCTGTTGAAAGACGGCAAGTGGCAGACAGAAGCCATGGGCAAGGCTCACGTCACCGACGACGATGTGATGGCCGCCGCCCGTTCCAAAGGAGCGAAGACACTGAGCCAGGTGAAGTACGCCATCCTGGAACGCAATGGCGGAATCAGCATTATTAAGAACAACGGGTAACTCTTTGCACAGGAGAATACACTATGAGCCAATCCACTTCAATTCACGAGACCAGACCTGAAGATCCGAAACAAGCGGAAAAGATATCGCCATCCACCCAGGAGAAAATCGCGTACCCGGGAACGGAGCAGGAGATGCCCAATAAGCCGGACCACGGGGAAGAGACCTATCGTGGGTATGGCCGCCTGGAAGGGCGCACCGCTCTGGTTACCGGTGGAGACAGCGGCATCGGGCGTGCTGTCGCTCTGGCATTCGCGCGCGAGGGCGCCGATGTCGCAATCTCCTACTTACCTGAAGAAGAGCAGGACGCCGCCGAGTCCGCAAAATGGGTGGAGCAGGCGGGACGAAAAGCATTGCGCTTCCCGGGAGACATCCGAGACGAACAACACTGCACCACAATTGTGCAGCGTACGGTTCAGGAGTTCGGCAAGCTTGACATCCTGGTCAACAATGCCGCGTTTCAAATGACCCATGACTCCATCGAGGAGTTCTCGACGGAGGAATTTGACCGTACCTTTAAGACTAATGTATACGCGATGTTCTGGCTCTGCCGTACTGCGCTTCCGCTGATGGAACCAGGCTCGTCGATTGTAAACACCGCCTCGATCCAGGCGTTCAATCCCAGCCCGAATCTGCTGGCCTACGCCGCCACAAAGGCAGCTATCGTGAATTTCACCAAGGGTCTGGCCAAGACGGCAATGAAGAGCGGCGTGCGCGTGAACGCGGTGGCTCCCGGCCCGGTCTGGACACCGTTGATTCCCGCCACGATGCCGGAGGAAAAGGTGAAGAGCTTCGGGCAGAACACGGTCTTCGAGCGTGCAGCCCAGCCGGTGGAACTGTCTCCCCTGTACGTGTTCCTCGCCTCCAATGAGGCGCGTTTCGTGACAGGCGAAGTGTACCCTGCCACCGGCGGCCAGACACCTCTGTAAATTCTTTCTTCACCAGGTGGCTGATTGGCAATCCCCTTGCTATGGCACGGGGGTTGCAGCTACCAGCCGAGGGAAAAAAACGCGTCGTCATCGAAGACGTCGCACCAGAGATCGACTGTGGCCGGTTCGCTGCGAAGCGCACTGTCGGGGAGGCGGTGCAGGTACGGGCTGCGGTCTTCGGAGACGGTCATGATCTAATCTCGTGCCATGCGCTCTACAGGCCCGGCGACGAGAGTGAATGGCAAACTGCTCCCATGCTCCCGGCAGGTAACGATTGCTGGGAAGCGGAGTTTCGCGTTTCAAAGCTGGGCAAATACTTCTTTACCGTTGAAGGCTGGGTGGATCGTTTCAAAACCTGGCGTGCCGATCTCAGGAAACGAATAGCGGCCGGGCAGGATCTTACCATCGAACTGGAAATCGGCGCCAGACTGATCGAAGACGCGGCGAAGCGGGCCAGTGAAGCGGATGCCGCCAAGCTACTGATCCAAGCCAAGGCGATAAGATCCGGCGATAGTGGCGTTGCTGTATCCGATGAGCTGTTCGCCACCATGCAACGCAACCCCGAGCTTGCCCTTGCCACTCGATATGATCGCGAACTGGCCGTCCAGGTCGACCGGGTGAAAGCCCGCTTCTCTACCTGGTATGAGTTCTTTCCCCGTTCCACGGCACGCGAACCGGGCGCACACGGCACGTTCAGGGATTGCGAAGCGCATCTGCCATATGTTGCATCAATGGCCTTCGATGTCGTGTATCTGCCGCCCATCCATCCCGTTGGTCATACGTTCCGAAAAGGCAAAAACAACTCACCCGTGGCGCAACCGGGCGAGGAAGGCAGCCCTTGGGCGATCGGCGATGAGTCCGGCGGCCACACAGCGATCCATCCGCAACTGGGCACGCTCGAAGACTTTCAATCATTACTCGCGACTGCGAAGAGTCTG
>JAUZEU010000137.1 GCA_030838885.1 Bryobacterales bacterium
ATCCGGAGACGACGGCAGCAATTTTACGGGATGGCTGGCTGCATACAGGCGATGTGGGGACTATTGATGCGGAAGGTTATATCTACATCACGGGGCGCAAGAAGGAGCTGATTGTTGCGTCCAACGGGAAGAAGATTTTCCCGGCGCGCATCGAGGCGCTGTATAAGTTCGAGCCGTTGATCAACCAGGTGCTGTTGGCAGGGGACCGGCTGCCTCATCTGGTGGCACTGTTCACAATTCACGCAGGGGTTGCGGAGGCGCTTCCGGGCGCGAAGGATGGGGGCGGGCGGCTTTACGAGACTCCGCAGGTGATGGCGGAGGTGCAGGCCATTGTGAATCGCGTGAATAAGCAACTGGCTCCGTTCGAGCAGGTGAAGAGATTCCGGATTTTGCACCGGGAGTTTTCGATTGAGAACGGCGAAATTACGGCAACGATGAAGGTGCGGCGGAAGCAGGTGATGGAGAATTTTCGGGCGGAACTGGATTCGTTGTATCAGTTGAGCGCTTCCGGACGGGGTGGGGAGTAGATCGCCGTTTAGGCGAGCGCGAGTTCAGGGAAATCGATGCGAAAGTCTGCGGCGTTGAAGGTAAGCAATCTGTCAGCCCGAAGAAGTGCATGGGCGCCGATTACGAAATCCGCGATGATACGTCGTGGTTCTGTGCCTTTTGATTTCTTCCGCCGAGCGGCGTATGTAGCGAAACGAAGACCTGCCTGCTGCCAGATATCCCTGGACAACTCACACTCTACATCGATACCGGTGTCCAACAGAAACTCGTCGACCAACCCGATGCTGAGTCTGGGCGATGCTGCGAGGAGTTCCGAGTAGACAGGACCACAGATCACGAGACCGCCTGTTTCGCGAGACGAGAATAGAAGGTGCTCGGCCTTTTCGGAGGCAGGCTGCCGTGTCCAAAGCGCAGATATGATGTTGGTATCAATTGCGGATCTCACCGTCCGCGCTCGTGATCGGGTATGTCACGACCGCGCGAAATGCGTTCCTGCCGAACGATCTCTTCGATGGTTCCTGGAAGTTCATCAGCAAGGAGGCCCCGATAGCGCGCGAACGGGTTGTCCGTACGTTTCGCCGGTCGGATGGTTGTAGTATTTCCCTCCACCACAAACTCCAGTTTGTCGCCCTCGTGCAGACCCAACCGCTTTCGCACCTCTATCGGGATAGTGATCTGCCCTTTGCTGCTTAGTGTGCCGGAATAGGTCATCCTTACTTCGCTTCCTTACCTCCATGATAACCAAATTCGCGGTGGCGAACGAGAAAAGGGCGACGCTTGCGCGTCGCCCTTTTCGTGCATTCGTAACTGAATGATTATGCTGTGCGGGATTCGGCTTTTCCGTCACCCATGATCGCGCCCTGCGCCGCAGCAAGGCGGGCGATCGGTACGCGGTACGGGGAACAGGAAACGTAATCCATGCCGATCTTGAGGCAGAACTGGACGGAGCTCGGCTCGCCACCGTGCTCGCCGCAGATGCCGACTTCGAGGTCCGGGCGCGCTTTGCGTCCGGAATCGACAGCCATCCTGACCAGCTTGCCGACGCCTTCCTGATCGAGCACTGCGAAGGGATCTGCTTTGAAGATCTTCTCGCGTTCGTACTCTTTCTGGAATTTCGTATAGTCGTCGCGGGAGAGACCCATAGTGGTCTGGGTGAGGTCGTTGGTTCCGAACGAGAAGAACTCGGCGGATTTGGCGACCTTGTCGGCCGTAAGAGCCGCGCGCGGGATTTCGATCATGGTCCCGACCATGTACTCAACAGTGGTGCCCGCCTTCGCGAAAACTTCTTCGGCGACGCGGACCACGATCTTCTTCTGGTTGTCGAATTCTTCCACGGAACCGATGAGCGGAATCATGACTTCCGGAATGACCTTGACGCCCTTCTTCGCAACCTGAACGGCAGCTTCGAAGATGGCGCGGGCCTGCATCTCAGTGATTTCCGGGTACGTGACGCCGAGACGGCAGCCACGGTGGCCGAGCATGGGGTTGAATTCATGCAGTTCTTCCACCCGGTGCAGCAACTCGGGAAGCTGCTTCTTCAGGTCTTTCACGGCGATGTTGTAGCGGCCGGAAATTTCCTTTTTCATCTTCGCGTCGGCATAGGGCAGAACCGCCATGTCGACCATCAGATTTTCGCGCTTGGGCAGGAATTCGTGGAGCGGCGGATCGAGGGTGCGGATCACGACGGGGAAGCCGTCCATGGCTTTAAAGAGGCCGGCAAAGTCGGAGCGTTGCACGGGAAGAAGCCTCTGCAATGCCTTCTTGCGGGACTTTTCGTCGCGGGCAAGAATCATTTCCTGCACGATTGGTAGCCGATCTTCGGCGAAGAACATGTGCTCGGTGCGGCAGAGACCGATGCCCTCGGCACCGAACTGCCGGGCGACTTTGGCGTCACGCGGGATGTCGGCGTTGGCGCGAATGCCGAACTTGCCACGGAACTCATCAGTCCAGCTCATAAACTTGCCGATGAAGTCATGACTGAGGTCGGGCTCCACGGTTTTGGCATGGCCGACGTAGATGTCACCCGTGGTGCCGTCGAGCGAGATGAAATCGCCTTCCTTCACGGTGAGAGTCTTACCGCCGACCTGCGCGGTGAAGATCTTCTTGCGATCGTCGATACGGATCTCGCCTGCACCTACGACGCAGGGGCGACCCATGCCGCGCGCCACGACAGCGGCGTGGCTGGACTTACCACCGATGGCGGTGAGAATGCCCTTGGAGACGTCCATCCCATGGATGTCGTCGGGAGTGGTTTCGCGGCGGACCAGCAGCACGGGGCCGCCTGCGGCCATTTCGACAGCGTCTTCGGCGGAGAACGCCACGCGACCCACGGCCGCACCCGGCGACGCCGAGATACCGGTGGTGATCTTGACGAGGTCCTTCAGAGTCTTCGGATCGAAGACCGGGTGCAGCAACTGATCGAGCTGGGCGGGGGCGACGCGCATGATCGCTTCGGACTTGCCGATCATGCCTTCTTCGACCATGTCCACCGCGATCTTCACAGCGGCGGGGCCGGTGCGCATACCGTTGCGGGTCTGGAGCATGTAGAGCTTCTTGTCCTGAATGGTGAACTCGAAGTCCTGCATGTCTTTGTAGTGCTTTTCGAGATTGGTGGTGATGGTCTGGAGTTCGTTGAAGGCTTCCGGGAGGATGGCTTCGAGCTGGGAAATCGGCAGCGGGGTGCGGATGCCAGCGACTACGTCTTCGCCCTGCGCGTTCATCAGGAATTCGCCGTAGAAAACCTTCTCGCCGGTGCCGGGGTCACGCGTGAAACCGACGCCGGTGCCGGATGTCTCGCCCATGTTGCCGAAGACCATGGCCTGGACGTTAGCGGCGGTGCCGATCTCGTCCGGAATCTTTTCCATCTTGCGGTAGTAAGCGGCCTTGGGGTTCCACCAGGAGCCGAACACCGCGCCGACGGAGAGGTTGAGCTGCTCGCGAGGATCGTCCGGAAAGGGCTTCTTCGTTTCTTTCTGAACGAGCTTCTTGTAATCGACGATGATTGCCTTCAGATCGTCTGCACTGAGGTCACTGTCGGTTTTGGCCTTAAACTTCGCTTTGCGGGCATCGAAGATGTGGTCAAACTTTTCCATCTCGATTTCGAGCGCGACTTCGCCGAACATCTGGATAAAGCGGCGGTAGCAATCGTAGGCGAAACGCTCGTTGCCGCTGCGCTCGGCGAGACCCGCGGTGGTGATGTCGTTCAGGCCCAGGTTGAGGATGGTGTTCATCATGCCTGGCATGGAGAACTTCGCGCCGGAGCGAACGCTGAGCAGCAGGGGATTCTTTGCATCACCGAGCTTCTGGCCCATCTCCTTTTCAAGCTTCCCGAGTGCCTTGCCGATTTCGGCCTGGACTGATTCGGGAATCTGCTTACCTGCATCGAAGTAAGCGTTACAAACCTGGGTGGCAATGGTAAAGCCCGCCGGGACGGGCAGCCCGGCGCGGGACATCTCGGCGAGGCCTGCGCCTTTACCGCCGAGGATGTCTTTCATTTTGCCGTCGCCGTCGGCAGTGCCGCCACCGAACGAGAAAACATTTTTGGTCATTTATTCTCCTGGGAAGAAGTTACTATTTCTGAAAAATCTGCGATGGTTGAGAACTCGGCGAGCATGGTGTGGAGCAGCGTAAGCCGATTTTGGCGAACGGCCGGGTCGGGCGCGTTCACCAGAACTTTGTCGAAAAAGAGGTCGATTTCGGGGCGGATGTCTGCGATGGATTGCAGCTTTTCGCGGTATGAGAAAGCTCCGAACCGGGCAGTGGCCCTTTGGGCGGCGAGATGAAGCGCTGTTTCCGGGCCGGGTTCGAGGAGGGACTCGTTAATGGAGGACGAAGGCGTGATGGCGTTTTGTTTGAGGATATTCTTGACGCGTTTGAAGGCTGCGGCGACCGGTTCGAAGTTCTCGGTGGGGCGAACTTCGCGGACGGCTTCGAGGCGCTCTTCGGCGTCCACCAGATCATCCCAGCCGGAGGCGAGGACGGCATTCACTTCGTCGTAGGCAAAGCCGCGCAGCTCGCGGAAGTAGTTGCGGACGCGGTCGAGGAAGAATTCTTCGAGCTGCGCGTCACCCTGCAGAAGGCTGCGCACGGGGAGCCGCAGTTTGCCTTCGATGATGATTTTGACGATCCCCTGCCCTGCCCGGCGAAGGGCGAACGGATCCTTTGAACCCGATGGGATGAGGCCCACTTTGAAGCAGCCACGAAGGGTGTCGAGTTTATCGGCAATCGAGAGTAGCTGACCGGCCTGAGTCGCAGGGATCGAGTCTTCCATGCTGACCGGTTTGTAGTGTTCGTAGATGGCGGTTGCTACGGCTTCGGGTTCGCCCTGGGCACGCGCGTAGAGGCCCCCGATGACTCCCTGGAGCTCGGTGAACTCCTTGACGAGTTCGGTGGTGAGGTCGGTTTTGCAGAGATGTGCGGCTCGCTGCGCGTCGGCATCTCCGCCGAGTTCTTTCGTCAGGGCTTCGATACGCTCTGTCTTTTCGAGGTACGAGCCGAGTTTAGCCTGGAAAGTGACTTGAGCGAGATCCTGCACGCGATCGGCGAGTTTACGCTTCTGATCGGCGTCCCAGAAGAAGCGTGCGTCATTGAAGCGGGCGCGGAGGACGCGCTCGTTGCCGTGTCGGATCAAGCCTTCCGGGTCCCCATCCGTGTTCGTGACTGCTACGAATTGCGGGGCGAGATTACCGTCCGGTGTGGCAACCGAGAAGTACTTCTGGTGGAAGCGCATCACCGTCATGAGGACTTCTTTCGGCAGCGTGA
Source organism: Bryobacterales bacterium (assembly GCA_030838885.1). Taxonomy (GTDB): domain Bacteria; phylum Acidobacteriota; class Terriglobia; order Bryobacterales; family Bryobacteraceae; genus BOG-234. The sequence continues at coordinate 5,269 of JAUZEU010000137.1, forward strand.
GAAATTCGGTGTCGAAGGATCCGGTGATGGGCGTCGGCCATTCCGTCAGGTTCACCAGAGTGTCCAGCAGCGGGTTATCGCAGACGTACTTTGTGGGGACCGCACGGATCCGTTTGCGACGTTCAGCGGCAGAGAGGATGACGAAGTTATCGCGGAGCTTTTGTTCGTAAGTGTCGTAGGTGACCGGGAAACGAGATGCGCCGAGCTTGCGGTGTCCGCTCGATTCATTGCCGGAGTTGACGCCCGTAATCTCGAAAGGGATAACCTTGCCGTCGAGGAGCGCGACAATCCAGCGAATGGGCCGGATGAAGCGCGGGCCACCTTTTCCGGGCCAGTACATGGTCTTGGGAAAAGGCGTTTTGAGAATCAGTTGGGGCAGCGCGCCGGCGAGGATATCAACCGTGGGCCGGCCCGAGATCTTCCGGAGATAGCTGTATTTTTCGGTCTTACCGTCGGAGATGAGCTGGAGCTGATCTGCGGTAACACCTTGTTTTTTGGCGAAGCCTTCGACGGCGGCGACCGGCGCACTCTTGCCGGGTCCCCAGACACGCTCCTCGGTGTCGGGCTCACGTTCGATCAGGCCTTCGGCGCGGACTGTCAGGCGGCGGGCGGTCGCGTCGGTGCGAATGGATTCGTGCTGCTTCAGCAGGTATGCGATGGCTGTCTTCAGGTAGTCAAGCGCATCGGCCAGCATCCAGTCGGGGATTTCTTCGCAGCCGATTTCGAGAAGAAGATTCATGCGGCCTCCTGCTGTGCAGGCGATTGTTGTCCGAGCGATTGCTGTTCAACCCACGCTTCGGCAACTCCTACGGCAAGCTTACGAATGCGGCCGATCAGGCCGACGCGTTCGGTGACGCTGACGGCTCCGCGCGCGTCCAGCGTGTTGAACAGGTTGCTGCACTTGAGAACGTGATCGTAGGTGGGCAGCAACGGGAAGCGGTGTTTCTCCGCTGGAGCTTCGGTTTCCTTGTAGAGATCGAGCAGGCGGCGGGCTTCGCCTTCGTGGATTTCGAACAGCTTCCAGAGGGTGGGCACGTGGGCGGTTTCGAAGTTGTACACGGAGTACTGCAGTTCGTCGGTATAGCGGACGTCGCGGTACTTGACGCCGGGGGTCCACTCGATGTCATAGACAGAATCGACGCCTTGGAGGAAGGCCGTCAGGCGTTCGAGGCCGTAGGTGATTTCCGCAGGCACCAGATCAAGATCGATGCCGCCGCATTGCTGGAAATAAGTGAACTGGGTGATTTCCATGCCATCCAGCATGACCTGCCAGCCGACGCCCCAGGCGCCGAGGGACGGATTCTCCCAGTTGTCTTCTTCGAGCTTCAGATCGTGTTTGCGGAGGTCAATGCCGATAGCTTCGAGGCTGCCCATGTACTGCTCGATTACGTCGGCCGGGGTCGGCTTCAGGATGACCTGCAACTGCATGTGCTTGTAAAGGCGATTGGGATTGTCACCATAGCGGCCGTCGGCGGGACGGCGGCTGGGCTGCACGTAGCAGGTGCGGTAGGGATTGGGGCCGAGGGCACGCAGGAATGTTTCAGGGCAGGAGGTGCCGGCACCAACTTCGACATCGTAGGGCTCCTGGATGATGCAACCTCGCTCGCCCCAGTACTGCTTGAGGCGGAGGACGTTCTCCTGGAATGTCGGGACTTTCAAGATGGACATGACAATTAGGCGGCGGCTTCGAGCACCGGGAAGGTGATCAGCTTTCGTTCGATGTGCGATTCGATCTGCTGTCCGAGGAAGCGCCGGAGGTCGGCTGCAGTGGACTGGGACCAGGGGCGGTCGGCTAATTGGGAAACGGGCGTGCGCAGGATTTCTTCGGCAAGGGCTCGGGAATCGGAGGAGATTTCCCAGGAATTGCGCAGGTCGAGGGCGCGGCGGCAATCCTGACAATAAAGCCCGGCGCGGAAGCGGCTGAAAAATGCGCGGTGGGGTCGCTCCGGATCGTCCAACCAGGAACCGCAATCGAGGCAGACGTGGAGATCGGGAAGCAGTCCGGCAAGTCGCACTGTCCAGAGGCTGAAGTAGGTGACCGCCTGCCAGACTGCGCCGGGGCGGCCGGAGTGCATGTGGTCGATAACGGCCGTCAGCAGGCGGAAGTACTTTTCGCTGGGTTCGGCGGGGGGCAGGATCTGTTCAGTCACTTCTGCAAAAAAGTCGAGCGCGCAGGAAGCGCTGAAATCGCCCAGCAGAGAGAACCTGGATGACAGGAGCTCACACGAATCCACATTGACCAGTTCGCGATTCTCGCGTTGAAAGTAAGACATCTGTATGTGCGACAAACGTTCCAGGCCTGAACCGAAACCGCTTTTGGGTCGCCTGGCGCGACGCGCTACACCTCGAAGCTTACCCAGATCGCGTGTTAAAAAGCTGACGATAAGGTCACCTTCTTTAAACGGCCAGGTTTGCAGTACGAAGGCTTCGCTCACGCGAGCGGACATAGATTAGCTTGGAATTCAATGAATATACAAGGTTATCACGGTGCGCCGGAAATTGAGATTTTCGGGCGTCACCGGCTGCGAGACGCTTGAGGTAGCTGGTATGTAACCTGCAGCTTAAAGGAATCGGGGTGTTGCAATGAAACACAGTCTCCTCGTTATGACGTTGGTTGGCGTCGGGCTCCTAAATATCACAAATGCAAGAGCCCAGGCCCCGAGCGATAGCGGTGCCGCCGTTGTCGTTACAGGCTGCCTTGCGCAGGGCGAGCAGCCAGCAGTATTTAAAATCCAGGACTCGACAGGTAAGATTTACCTGCTAATGAGTTCAACCGTCAATATGAAGCCGCACCTTGGCCATCAGGTCACTATAACGGCGGTCCCGGCTAAGGGAGGTGCACACGACGATAAGAGCAGCGATACCAAATCCGCGCAGTCGGACAACCCTCATCTGCAGGTGTCAGACCTGAAAATGGTGAGCGTAACCTGCCCATAACGGGTGCAGTGAAAGCAGTATGACCCGGGTAAAACTGTCACCCGGGTCATAGGGTTTGGAAGATCCGGTCCAGGATCAGTACTGCTTCGTCAACGTGGGCCTCCGTGATGATGTAGGGCGGAAGGAACCGCAACACAGTTTCGTGCGTGCAGTTCAGAAGCAGTCCTTCCTGCATGGCGCGTTCGACAATGGCTTTGCCGGGGATTGAGAGTTCTGCCCCGACCATCAGGCCGTAGCCGCGGACCTCGGTGATGAACCGGTAGCGCGTGGCCAGTTCCCTGAGTTGCGCCCGAAAGTAGTCGCCCACACGGGTGATCGACGGGAGTAAGCCGTCCAAGATGTCGAAAAATTCCAGCGCCACACGGGCGGCGAGAGCATTGCCGCCGAAGGTGGAACCGTGCATGCCGGGCCGGATTGATTTGGCGGCGCGCTCGTTGGCGGAGATGATGCCCAGGGGCAGTCCGCAGGCGAGTGGCTTAGCGGCGGTCATGATGTCCGGCATGACGGCGGGATTGCTTAGCTGGTAGCCGAAGTATTTACCTGTGCGCCCGACGCCGCACTGGATTTCATCGAAGCAGAGCAGGGCGTCGTACTGGTCGGCCAGTTGCCGGGCTCTCAGGCAGAAAGCGGGATCGAGGGGAAGCACGCCTCCTTCGCCCTGAATCCATTCGATGCAGATGCCTGCCGTTCGTTCGCTGACGGCGTTTTCCAACGCCTGAATGTTGTTGGCAGGGACGAATTTCACTCCCGGCATGAGGGGCTCAAAATCCTTACGGTATTTAGGTTGACCGGTGATGGAAAGCGCGCCAATGCTGCGGCCGTGGAAGGAATTATCGAGCGAGACGATCTCGTATTTGTCAGGGCGGATATCGTGACCGTGGGCCTTGATCATTTTGAGTGAGCCCTCGGTCGATTCGGTGCCGCTGTTCGTGAAAAAGGTCCGAGCGAGGCCGCTCACTTCCGCGATGCGTTTGGCGAGCGGCCCCTGGTACTCGTTATAGAAAAGGTTTGAGGTATGAATCAGGCGCGCAGCCTGCTCCGCGATTGCCGCGACGATGCGCGGGTGATTTTGCCCCAGGGCGTTCACGCCGATCCCGGCGATGAAATCGAGATAACGCTTGCCATCGACGTCCCACATGTACGGGCCATCACCGCGATGAAGCACGAGCGGGTGGCGCGAGTAGTTTTGCAGAAGATACTGCTTTTCGAGATCGACGATAGTTTGGGCGTAAGTGCCGGTTTCAGCCCCGGATGCAACGGACATTAATTCGATGATACAGGTGCGGTGGTCTTGAAAGCGCCGGCGGCGTTGAGGCCGGCAACCGAGAGATTCACTAAGGCCTCAACGGCGTTGAGGGTTGTGTTTTTGGAAAGCTGCTGTTCAGCCTGCGTGATGGCCCATGCGGTACCGGCTGCACCCAGGATGAGGTCCAGTTTCTGTTTGCCGGCGCTGGGAACGGGAATCGCTGCTTCGACGGCCTGAACGGCGGCGAGAATAGACGGAAATGCGTTAAAAACTGCGAGAAAGCTCTTCATGCCCCGATGTTAACCACGGTGGCAGGGGAAAACAGCTTTTCAAAACTCGTAAGTTGCTGGATTCAGAGAGGCGGATTTATTTTCATCCTCGGTGACCGTGTTTTTGGGCGGAGCCGTTCTGTAGCCGCTCGTTTGACATTGGCCTGCTAAAATTCGCCGCCGTTGAAAATCCGAACCCATTTCAGGAGGGTTGTACCCGCGGAACGGAAAAGCGGAAGACACAGCCTTCGCCGGGGTAGCCTTCGGCCCACATCCGGCCACCATGCCTCTCCACAATGCGCTTGCAAATCGCCAGACCGAGCCCCGTGCCGGGGTACTCATCTTTGTGCAGCCGCTTGAAGAGTCCGAAAATGCGCTCAGCATATTGGGGCTCAAAGCCGATGCCGTTGTCACGGACAGAAATGATGTAGTGATCTGCCTCGATATGGCAGGAGATCACGATCTGTGGGCAGACTCCCTCTTTTCGATACTTCAAAGCATTCGAGAGAATGTTCTGGAAGACGTGAGACATCTGACCAGTGTCTCCGCGCACGGCCGGGAGGGGAGGCGCAGTAACAAGGGCGCCGCTCTCCTCGAATCTGTCTTTGAGAACTGACATCGCCTCGTTTAGTGAGACGGAAAGATCGGCTATGCCGACTGGTAATTCTTCGGCCTGTACGGTGCGCGAATAGGTGAGGAGATCGTTAATAAGCTTCTCCATCTGAGCAACACCGCGGCGGACGAAGCCGGAATACAGGCCCAGTTTTCCGTCGACCTCCCCGAGTGTCTTTACAATAAGGTGCGTGTAGATATTGACCATCCGCAATGGTTCCCTGAGGTCATGACTCGCGACGTAGGCGAATTCTTCCAGTTCGCGATTCATTCGGCGGAGTTCGTCCTCGGTGCGTCTCTGATCAGTGATATCGGTATTGGTTCCGAGCCAACGCACGACCCTTCCCTGATTGTCTTTGACTGGCTCGGCCCGCGTGAGAAAAGATCGAAAGGAACTGTCTGAGCCTTTCAGAGGAACAACCATCTCAAACGGCTGTCCACTCCCGATTGCGCTTTTCCACGCGGCGACGATGTCCGGCAACACCTGCGGGTCGTGCACTTTTTGCCAGCCCCAACCTTCCATATCTTCGAAGACTGTGCCGGTATAGTCGTACCAGCGGCGGTTGTACCAGAAGATATGCCCGGTCTCATCGGCCATCCACGCAAGGTGAGGGATGGTCTCGGCCAGGGTACGAAATTGCCGTTCGCTATCTTCGACCTGCTTTCGCGCCAGCACCATATCCGTCACATCCGTGACGTGGGCGAAAATTCCGTCTATCTCCCCGGCGATGTCCCGAGTTGCCAGGTACACGAAGTTCACATACAGATCCCGGAGGGTGCCGTCCGCACCGGTCAACCGGATGGGAGATTCATGAGCCACAAATGGCTCGCCGGTCTGGTAGACGCGGTTGAGCAGGTTCACATAGATTTGCTCGTCGACTTCGGGCAAGCCTTCCAGCACCGTTTTGCCGACGAGCGCTTCAGCGGGCCGGGCTATGAACCGGATATACTCCTTATTCACCCACTCAAATCTGTGTTCTGGTCCCCGGAGTAAGGCGATGGCGGCGGGAGCCTGAAGAAGAAGCTCTCGCCAACGCCGCCGATCCTGTTCCACGACCTTCTCGGCCTTAAACTGCTGGGTAATGTCACGGGTGGACCCTGCGACAGCATTTACACGCCGATCGTCACCTAAGACAGGAACGAAGATGTATTCGTAGTGCCGCGTCTCGCCGGTGGGACCGGTGAACGGAGTTTGGTCCCGCACCGGCTCCTTCGTATCGATG
>JAUZEU010000157.1 GCA_030838885.1 Bryobacterales bacterium
GTCGCTTCCGGCGCGACGACGGGAACCTTCCTGGCGGCCAGGACGGCAAAGAAAAGCGACGGCCATGTGGACCTGAAAAGCGACCTCATGCTCGGTAGCGCTGGCCGCCTCTCCCTCACCTACAGTCGTGGACGGCCGTTTTATCTCACGCCAACCATCTTTCTTGAAGGAGCCAATGATCGTACTTTTAACAACGTGGTCGAACGGGGCGCTGCGAGTTATACGACTGGCGGCGCGACGTGGACTTCCGAATCGCGCTTCGGCTACGGTATCTCAGATTTTGCGCGCACGGACGCTTTTTTTAACAGGCTGAACCCCAATAACTCGACCGAGCAGTTCGCTTTCGGGCAGCGCCTCAACTACATCTCGACCTCTCTGGGGTGGAATACGGCTTCCTCGGAGTACTATGCGATCAGCGGCCCTACCTGGAGCATGAGCGACAAACTTTCGAAGGTGTGGGGTAAGCATTCGCTTAAATTCGGGGGTGACTACACCAGAATTTGTTGCAGCCGCACCGATCCTCAAAACCCTGAATTTCACTACAACACACTCGCGCAGTTACTCGCCAACACACCTACCACGGCAACGGCCAACTTCGGGAACGGCCTATATTCGGCAAACCTGCATCATTTCGGCTTCTTCGCACAGGATGAATACCGCGTCCGGACAAATCTGGTGCTCGACTTCGGCCTGCGGAACGATTCCTATTCAAACCTCGTGGTGCACCCCGAAGGAACGCTCGGAAAGGGCACTGGTTTCTACAATCCGGACGGACTGCTTGACTCCCAATTTCATGTCGGGGCATTCCGTCCCCAAAGCAGTCCTTATGAACCCGATCCTCTGAATCTCGCGCCACGCTTCGGGTTCAGCTACACACCGGGATCGAAGGCGAAAAGCGTGGTACGGGGCGGCTTCGGAATTCTGTTCAGCAGTCAGGTCCCAGGGGCGATGTGGCAATCGGTGCAAAGCGCCAGAGATGTTCCCTTCCGCACCGCATTTTCGCAGCAGGACATTCTCACTTTCGGCCTTAGGTATCCCCTCTATACCGACGACATGCGGAAGGTGGTTCAAACGCAGCAGGCCTCGACCGGAGTAATGAGTACGTTCTCTGTTTTCAATCCGCACTTGCAGAATCCTTACACAATGCAGTACTCGCTCGGTATCCAGAGGGAATTGACATCCACTCTGGTGCTCGAAACAGGCTTTGTGGGAACCCGCGGCGTTAAGTTCCTCGCACAGCGCCCTCTGAATCTGCCGGACCGAAACACGGGGATTCGTCCGAATCCGTTGCTCTCCGCCACGTACTACATCGACAATTCCCAGCAAATGGTTTACAGTTCTTGGCAGACTTCGTTGAACAAGCGCTACTCGCATCGGGTCAGCGGAAGTGTGCATTACACTTGGAGTAAGTCGCTTTCACCACAGGGCGGGGATAACGGAGCGTACTATCAAGGCGATGCAGCTACAAAAAACCAGGACTTTTTCAATTTCAGGGCAGACCGCGGACCTTCGGCCGGCGATGTGACCCACTACATCGCGGGGCAAGGGCGCTACGAATTACCGGGGCTCGACAGGTGGCGTGTTGTGCATCAGACACTTGGTGGCTGGCAGTTGTCCGGAATTTTTTCAGCCCAGACCGGAAGCGCTTTTACACTGACGCAATCCTCGTCGCTGCCTGCCAGCCGACCCGACTACGTCGGAGGAAACGCTATCCTTCCCGATTACCGCACGACGCTGAAGTACCTGAACACCTCCACCTTCGCCCGAGTTCCAGTGATCGCCGCTTCGGGAGCTACCGCGCACCCAGGTAACGTCGGAAACGGGGCGATTCGTGGTCCCGGACAGTGGAATCTCGACGTGTCTCTTTCGAAGAACTTCTCCATTCGGGAACGCGTACAGTTCCAACTCCGTTCCGATATGTTCAATTCACTGAATCATACAAACCTTTCCGGACTTGTCACCGAGATTACAAACGCGCGGTTCGGTCAGCTAACCAGTACGGGGGGTGCGCGCACGATTCAGATGAATGGACGCCTGACCTGGTAATTCGAACAGCACCCACGCGACAAGAACCTTGCGCGATCGGGTGATTCAGGCCGCACGGTTTCTCTTCCGCGAGGCAGGGAAGCGTCGCACTCGCCGTTCGTCCGGACAGCCCGGCCTAATTTCCACTTTGATTTCCTCAAAGCGAAACTGCTCCGGCTTGATGGTACCCGGTTATGGCAGTTCGGCCAGGACCTTGGTAGCGACTTAAGGTCGCCTTCCCCCTGCGCGTGACAGGAAGGTAACTGCCGGACGACAGCTGATTGTCCCGGGTACGGAAATTGTCGCCCCACCTATTCAAGTCGCCACTGGTTGGCTTTCACACGCTCGACAGTTTCCCCAGATTTCCCGCTTTGGAATCTAAACCGCTTGATCGTACTCAAGCACTGACCGGTGTGGGAACCGACAGCTCGGGAAACATATATGTGGTCAGCACCTTCGCAGGCACGAGCATCAGGAAATTCTCCCCCTCCGGCAGTTTGCTCTGGCATCTGAAAGGTTTGTCATTTATCGATGTTGCCGTGGCTGACCCCAGCTCCGACGGTCTGGATCTCTACACCAAGCACCAGCACTTTACGATGGACTACAATCAGCAACCCGGTCATGAGTGGAGTTGGGCTGGGATGCTGAAAAACAAGTTCAAGTACCCTACTGACCCCTATTTAACACTTCTCTCGGGCGGGAATTCCCCAGTTGCGCTCCGAAATATAAAAGGTCGCAAGTACCTGTTCACAACGGATATGTATTCGCGCAGCCTCTCGATATACCGCATTGAAGGCGAAACAGCCGTGCCCTCCGGAATGATCGCGCCCATACAACCGGCCGACGCCACAGCCCAGCTTGCAAACTTTGGCGTGAACTCATGGCTGCCGGGTATCGCACCGCAGGGTTCGTCTTTTATTTGGCGCGACAGCAATGGAAATGGCAATGTAGACGCTGACGAGTTCAGCGGCGTCACAGGTGAGGAGACCGGCATCTGGGGTTGGGATATCGATGACCAGGGGAACATCTGGCAAACGGTTGAAGCCTACCAGGGTGTCCGCGAATTCGCCATGCAAGGTGTGGACAGCGCTGGGAATCTGATTTATGACCGGGCTCACCTCGCCGTGTATGGCGTTCCTTCGCCCTTTACCCAGATAGAGCGCGTGCACTATGACTCTGGCAACGATGTCATGTACCTGAGCGGGTACACGGCGGCTCATCCGATCGCGGGAGGCATGTGGGGTCAGGCTGGCACCGAAATAGCTCGCTATGACAACTGGACCAAAGGCAACCGCAACCCTCGGTGGCGCATAACACTGCCTTACGATGTCGCGGCGAATCGCACGGTGAAAGCGATATCCGTGGCGGGGGGATGCGTCTTCGCCAGCGTGTGGCAGAGCGGTCTCCATGAGAACGTATACGTATACGGTTCCGGAACTGGGGCTGGAGTGGGACTATTGACGCCTGGTCCACAGGTCGGTTCTAACATGGGATGGGTTGAGGGCAGTTACAATCTGCGCGCCTTTCAACGGGCGAATGGTGAATACCTGGTCTTTGTCACGGATGAAGCTTGGAACAAGATCCTGATGTACAGGGTATCCGCGCCTGCGGCTCCACTTCAGGCGCGCTGAAAGGCCCATGCGTCAGCGTAGGTGGGCCGGCCCACACGAACTGTTGGCCCGCAGTTCACGGTTACTGTGACCAGAACATTGCGCTCCAGCGGGTCACAGACCAGCCAGCCTCCAATGCATCGGGATTCTTACGAAGTAAGTAACGGAAGGATACAAGCGAAATCAACTCTTCCGGCAATGCCGACATTTGGGCCTGGTGGGGTGAAGTAACCAAGAGTGGAACCTCCGTTGGTTGGATTGGGTTCGACCAGAACCAATGCCAAAGAACGGAGATTCCACTTTGCTGATCAGTCAAGCTGCCGTACACAGCATGTCAGCTAGCGTGCGCCCGGGGCGGGCTTTTGAACCGAACTGGACGCAGATGATCGCCGTGCTGTTCTGCCAGTTGGAGTACGCACAGTGTCTGCGGGAAATCACTCTGAGCTCTGCCAATGAACATCGCCCTCGGGGGAGTTGCTCAGAACCGTGTTTCATAATGTGCTGAGTCGTTGTCAACTGACGGCCAGACACTAAAGCGCAGGTTCCCGTTCAGGCATAAGTTGCTCTCGCTGAACTCAACCCTGAATCCGCTGTGTTTGTTGTCGTTTGATTCGGCGCGCTATAAACGCGCCAAATTACGACTATCTGCCCGGCTATGAAGTAACGATGGAAGGCAGCACGGCAGCAAAGAGCACGACGTTCTCGTCAGACACCTGCGGGTCTTCGACCGGGTTATCGACCATGGCTGGAAACGGAGAGTGACCCACCAGAAGATTGATTCGTCACAGCCTGAGCACAGCGCCGAGTACGGTGTCATTGGCAGCACGCGGTGTCGAAGCGGCGGAAAAGATCAGCGTTGCAATCCGGAATCTGTATTCGTTAAGGTTCAGTCCCTCAGATTGCACGCACGATGGGCACAGGATCCGCGTCGAGTTGAGAAGCCTGCTGCGCATAAGCCGCGGGTACCGCAAAAACACCTATTTTCCCGTGCCAAAGTCACGAAAAAAAGTGATTCCCGCCGCTCCTGCCGCGCCCGCCTCGATACACAATCCCATGTTGGACTCGGTAATCCCGCCAAGCGCGATCACCGGCGCCGGCGATGTTCGTGTGATCTCCGCAAGCCTGGTGAGTCCCAGCGGTTCGCGACCATCCTGCTTGGAGATCGGCTTGAAAACCGGCGCGAGAAGAACGTAGTCCGCCCCTGCAGCATTCTGAACGTCTTCAGCATCGTGACAGGCCACGGTGATTAGGAATCCGCGTGGGACGATCGTCCGCACCAGTTCAGGCGCAATGGAACCGCTTCGGAGGTGAACCCCGGCTGCCTGGCAGGCAATGGCAAGATCAATTCGGTCGTTTACCAGGACCCTTGTACCAGAACCCACTTTCCTCACCAAACGGCACAAATCCCGAGTGGTCAGGTGGCCTTCCCGAATCTGCACGAAGTCTGCTTCCCGGTTGATCGCCGCCAGCCAGCGGTCTTCATTGATATGAGCCGTGCCATCGGTAATCTGATATCGGATCAAACGGGCTTTTCCGCCTTGGCCCGGTTCAGTTTTTGAGTATTGTGCGCTTCGTGCGCGTGCCGGCGCAGATCGCTGATATTGAACCCCGCAAAGGCGATCGCAATGGCACCGCCCACCACGAGGGGCAGCGTTAGAAATCCAAACATGATCTGGGCGAGAATCTTCGCATCGTTCGGCTCCGTAAAAAGCCGTTCCAGTGCGTAGACGGTTGTAGCCTGATAAGCGCCTACGTTTGCGGGTGCATTGGGAATCAGTGTGCCCACGGTTTTAACAACGGTGAGAAACGCCATTTCCGACGCGCCGAAATAGAACGAATCCGCCCGCGCAATTGCCCATACTGCGAATATCTGGGCAGCCCAATACAGGCCGCTGATGGCCATGGAGATACCGAGTTCGCGCCAGTTGCCCAGCCGGTGAATCTCTTCCAGGAGATGAATGAACTTGGCGCCCAGTTTAGAGTTATTAAATACATGGTGCGCGTGCTGGCGGTGAAACAACACCCATAGAAGCACGAGCGCAATTACCACTACGCCGCCGCCGAAGAACCACATTACCCGGTTTACCGCCACATGGCTGGAGATATGCCACGTAACCAGGCCATAGATGATCACGATCCAGATGCCGTCCATAATGCGCTGAATGAAATCGGAAGTCAGGGCGATCGAGATCGGCACGTCAGTCTTAAACGACAGCAGGAAACAACGGATCACCTCGCCGGCGCGGGCGGGCAGCACATCATTTGCAAAAAGGCCAACAAACACAGCCTGAAGGCAACAGCTGAACGAGGGCGCCCCGACCGGACGGAGCAATACCATCCATCGCCACGCGTCAATAAAGTAGACGCCGATTTCCACCAGGACAGCGACCGCGATCCAGGTCCAGTCCATGGTGCGCAGATGTTCGCCCAGTTCGGCGAACGGAAAATGAGAGAACACCCAGACGAGAGATAGCGCGGCGATGCCGTACCCAGCCACCGGCACGACCCACTTCGGAATTTTTCGACGCCCTGAGGGCGTTTCGACAGTGTCCATGCCAGCCTCCGTACCCGGAGACACCCACATGATAGCGCCCCTGATTCCCAAAACACCGCTCCTCAGCCTGCAGGCGACATTCCTCTGGACCGATGTTGCACAAATCCTCGCAGGTTGAGAGTATGAGACCTTGCATCTGATAATTTTCGCGTTCGGCGCCGTGGCACTTCTGCTGTTTCTCATCCTCTATGTGAGGATGCATGCGTTCCTGGCGATGCTGATCTCGGCGTTTGCTATGGGACTTGCGGCGGGGATGAAGCCGGCAGCTGTTCTCCAATCGATCCAGGCCGGCTTTGGCGACGCGCTCGGCTTCATCGCTGTCGTCCTGGGGTTGGGCGCGATGATCGGCGCTTACCTGGAGCACTCCGGCGGAGGGCGCGCTCTTGCGGACTGGCTGATCGATAAGTTTGGTCAGGAACGCGCGGCCTGGGCCTTGATGGTGGCGGCGTTCCTGGTCGGAATGCCGATTTTCTTCGAAGTCGGGTTCATCATCCTGGTCCCGCTGGTTTACAGCCTGACGCGGGAAGGGAAGCGCTCACTGCTGGTTTACGGGCTGGCAATGACCGCGCCATTGACGATTCTTCATTCCCTGGTACCGCCGCACCCTGCGCCTGCAGCGGCTGCGCAACTACTGGGTGCGGATTTAGGCCACACGATCCTGTACGGTGTCCTGCTGTCGATTCCCATGACCCTGGTAAGCGGGATGATGTACGGGCAATGGATCGCGAAGCGGATTGATGTGCCGTTGCCAGCCGCGGCACTGGAAGCGCCGCCGGAACAGGTAAAGAATCCGCCATCGGTCTTTGTGGTGACTATGCTGCTGGTGCTGCCGGTAGTTTTGATTCTGGTCGCCACCATCTGGCCGAATAGCGAGGTTCTGGCGTTGCTGGGGCATCCGTTCTCGGCACTCTTAGTCACGCTGGTTGGCTCAATGGTCCTGCTGGGTTCTTCGCGCGGTCTGAATCGCGAGCAGATCACTGCGCTCGCGAACAAAGCCCTTGCTCCCACGGCGTCTCTGCTGTTGATCATGGGCGCCGGCGGCGCACTGAAGCAGATCATTGTGGATACCGGCGCCGGCGCCATGGCCGGCAAGATGCTGGCGGCCACGCAGATTTCGCCGCTGGTCGTCGCGTTTCTAATGGCAGGCGCGCTTCGGATCGCGCAGGGCTCGGCGACGGTTTCCATCATCACGGCAGCGGGAATCATGGCTCCAATCGTGAAGGTGATGCCGGGCTATCGTCCCGATCTGATGTACCTGGCGCTCTGTTGCGGGGGGACGTCGCTCTCCATCGTGAATGACGCAGGTTTCTGGATCGTCAATCAGTACTTCGGTCTTACCGTGCCGCAAACCCTGAAGACCTGGACTGCGATGAAGCTCATCTCCGGATTGGTCGGTTTCGGGATTGTGCTGATCATCAACGCGCTTACCTGATCTTACAAATTATGACGAAAACTTAATTGTTTGTGCGGCGTCTGGATGATGTATGCCAAATGCCACGTTCAAGCACGCAGACCGGTCCCACACGAGTGTGCTGGCGGACGCTGAGAAGCGCACTCTGATCCGGATCGCGCAGCGCCTGCCGGAATGGGTGAACTCGGATCATTTGACCGTGCTGGGGTTTGTCTCTCTGGTGGCTGCCGGCGCGTGTTACTGGTTTGCGAACTGGCATCCGCTTTGGCTGCTGTGCGTGATTCCGTGCCTGGCATTGAACTGGTTTGGCGATTCGCTCGATGGCACGGTGGCGCGGGTGCGTAACCAGCAGCGCCCCCGGTATGGCTTCTACGTGGACCATATTCTGGACGCTATCGGGACCGTGTTCCTGCTTTCCGGTCTGGCGTTTTCTGGGTATATGTCCCAGGCAGTCGGGTATGGATTTTTGGTGGTTTACCTGCTGCTCTCAATCGAGATCTACCTAGCGACTTATACGGTCGGTACGTTCCATCTTTCCTACTGGAGCTTCGGGCCTACCGAACTGCGCATTCTGCTGGTTATCGGGAATCTGTTCGCGCTGCGTGGGCCCTACGTGATTATTGCCGGGAACCGCTTGCTGCTGTTCGATCTCGGCTTCACCATCGGCGCCTGCGCTCTGACGCTGATTCTGGTTCAGGCAGTCGTGAAGCACACTGCCATGCTTTACCGCGAAGAAACCAGGCGTTGAGCGCTCCGCGCTGGCAGTTTTTGCCCGGAGAGCGCGACCCATTTCCGAACCTGCTCAGAGAGCGTGTTGAGGCTGGTGGTGATTCTGTCGGTCTCCACATTCACGAGCGTGTGCCGGTCGGTGCCCTGTTCGTGTGATTGCAGGATTTCACTGTGAGCCTCGCGAAGGTCCGGCAAGTCACTGGGCAGAGGAATCGAATTGCGCAACGAATTCGCAATCGCCTCCAGCGTCACATCCACCTTCTCGCTGAAAAGCAGCGTTGCGCGGCGGGCCGGTGCCATCTGCGTCTGGTACAGGCCGGATTCAAGCGCCATCACCGCATGCACGAAGCTGTGCGAGTTGACCAGAATGGCGTTCAGGGTGTTGACCTGTTCCTGCCTGATTCGGGGCTCGGCGCTCATACGGTCTACCGACGCCTCGGCATTTGATCGTGCGCGGCGTCCGCTGACGCGAGTTCCGTCAATCGCGGAAAGAGGCCCGTCGACGTAGGCCGCGATAACGGACCGGAAGTACTTGCGATAGTTCTCGATCATGTCCGCGAGCGCGGGACCTACCAGGGTTCGCTCCCATGTGGGCCATGCCACATAGGCCACCATGGCGAACACTCCACCGATGGCGGTGTTGATCGCCCTTGCCGCGATTACTTCCCTGGGCGCGACGCCCGTCAGTGCGATCAGCAACACCACCATGGCGCTTAAAGCAGTGACCAGAATGCCGTAGTTGGCAGGCCCGATCCATCGCAGCAGGAAGATGAAGACGGAGAGAAGAACAACGTTGAGCACCACGCCGGCATGGACAAAGTGAAACAGCACGGTCGCGAGCACCAGCCCCGCGAACGTTCCAGCCAGCCGCAGAACGCCCCGGCTCACGGTAGCCGTGAAATCCGGCTTCAACACCAGCGCGATGGTCATCGGAATCCAGTAAGTTCGCTGCACCGCGAGTGCGCGGCCGATCGCATCGCCAATGCCCAGGCATACAGCGAGCCGGAGCGCATGTCGGAAGACAGTGGAATGCAGGGAAAGGTTCGCCTGTAATTTTGCGAGCCGCCCGGTAAATCGTAACCGCCATGGTTCGGTGTCGTCGTTGCGGACCACCGCCCCTGTTGCCACGCCGGTGGCTGCACGCAACTGCCCGCCGAGCGCATTCATTTGCTGGTGTGCATCCCGGATCAGTGCCGCGAAGAAAGCGGAATGCGCGCCGTGATGGCCATGGCAGAACCGATCGGCGGCATCCTTAAAAAGCTGTGTGTCCCCGGCGGCCTTGCCCTGGAGAGTGTGGCTGGCGATGGAATCCAGCACGACGGCTGCTGCGCGCAGGACGTGCAGCAGCGCTTCTGCCGCGTGCTTGCCATGCGGATCCCGTCCCAAACGCCTGTACAGGCGGCCAAGATTGAGTAGAGACAGGCGAATACGCTCGGCTTGGTTCAGAAGGAACACCAGCCGTTCCGCCTCCACCGTGTGATCTCCGTTCAGAGACGCCAATGCGTCCTGCGCCTCGTTAAACTGATTAGTGTGCGGCGGCGAATTCGAAGGCGGCGTGGGGTTGTGCGCCAGGCTGGAGAGCGACCTGTAAAGCGCTGCGATGATTCTTCGTTCCGGCTCGTAACGGCGTATGGGCCAGAGCGCGATCGCCAGCAGCGTCTGCAACAAACCGCCCCCCATGGCCAGCAGACCCACCTGCAGCGCCTGCACCGGAGGCAGAGGCCGTGCTGCAAATACCACCAGCGTGACGAGTGTGATCACCCCGAGATCGCCCGCTGTCGTGCCCAGCGCCACAAGCATGCCTGCGCCGAATGCCCAGAGTGTAGCGGCTATCACTGCCGTTGCATAGGTGTGGCCGGAGAGGGATCCGATTGTAACCGCGATTCCGATCAGCACAGCTGCGAGCAGCATCCGCCGGGCGCGCAGCGGATAAGGATCCCTGCTGTCGGAAAACGCAGCATTCAGCGCGCCGGTGCCGGCCACTACTCCGGCTGTCGGCCCTCCGATTACAGTGCCGAGAATGAGGGCAGTGATAAAGCCGATGGTGTTCCGGACAGCTATCTCCGGCACGATTTTGGCTGACTCATAACGGGTCAGCGTGCGCCAGAATGCCGTGAGTGGCGGGACGGGTTCCTGCCGGGGAGCCATTTAACTACGATAAGGGGTATGCATGCGCTCCTGCGAGACTTAACGGAACCGGCACACAACGGCTGCGTTTGATCGGCGAAGAAATGACGCCGCTAACTCTTCACGATCTGTGGGATTAACTCCCCATAAACATCGGTCAGCCGCATGTCCCGCCCGTTAAACCGATACGTCAGCTTGGTATGATCCATGCCGAGCAGGTGCAGCATCGAGGCGTGCAGATCATGCACGGCTACTGGCTGCTCCTCGGCCTTATACCCGAATTCATCGCTTGACCCGATTACCTGCCCGCCCTGAATCCTCGCTCCAGCCATCCACATGCTCATCGCGCCAGGATTATGATCGCGCCCCAGGCCACGCTGTGAAATCGGCATCCGCCCGAACTCGCCATGCCATACCACCAGTGTGGAATCCAGCAAACCAGCCGCCTTCAGATCGGTTAACAGGCCTGCGATCGGCTGGTCCACTTCATAGGCGTGGCGACGGTGATTGTCCTCCACGTTTTCATGGGCATCCCATGTGTCCACGTTCTGAATTCCCAATCCGCCGTGATACAGCTGCACAAACCGCACGCCCCGCTCCACCAGACGTCTGGCCATTAGGCACTGCTTGCCGAACAGTTCGGTGCGCGGGTCATCCAGGCCATAAAGCTTCTTCACGGCTGTGGATTCCAGGTTGATATCCACCGCTTCCGGCGCACAGCCCTGCATCCGGTAAGCGAGCTCGTAGCTGGCGATTCGCGCCGTCAGCTCGGTGTTGCCCGGATACTTCTTCGCATCCATCTCGTTCAGCTTGCCCAGCAGTCCCAGACGGGCGCGCTGCTGCTCCGGTGTCACACTGTCCGGCGGTTTCAGATCGATAATCGGCACGCCCGAAGCCTTGAATACCGTCCCCTGATATGCCGCGGGCATGAAGCCGGCGCTCCAGTTGGCTGGCCCGCCGAACGGCCCTCCGTGCGCATCGTAAATCACTACGTAGCCTGGCAGATTCTGATTCTGTGAACCCAGCCCGTAGGTAACCCATGAACCAACGCTGGGGAAGCCCATTCGGATCATCCCGGTGCCCATTTCGTAGTGCGCCTGTACATGGTCGTTGGACTGGCAGTGCACGGATCGCAGCACCGCCAACTCGTCCACCTTCGTCGCGATTTGGGGAAAGATTTCGGAGACCTCAATCCCGCTCTGACCGTACTTTTTGAACGTGAATGGGCTGGGCATTAATGGCCCGGGGTTTCCTTGACGAACAATCACGTCGCCTTTTCCCTCGAGCGGCTGCCCGGCGTACTTTCCCAATGCCGGTTTCGGATCGAAGGTGTCCATGTGGCTGACGCCGCCGCTCATGAAGAGCGAGATTACCGCCTTTGCACGGGGTTCGAAGTGCGGTCTCTTCGCCTGGAGCGGGCTTTGTACGGGAGACTGCGATGAACACGAGGATTCCGCGCCCAGCAAACCATCCTGCTGCAGTAGGTAAGCGAGTCCCAACCCGCTGATGCCTCCGCAGCTTTCAAACAGGAAGTCGCGGCGCGACCGAAAAGTCTTCATCGTTACCTCATGTACAGGAATTCGTTCAGGTTGAGCATCACGTTTGTGAAGTCTCCCAGCCCGTGTTCTTTCAAAAACTCGAGAGCCATCTGCTTCTCCTCAGGCTGGGGCACCCGCGTTAGCGCAATCTGGTATGCCAATTCAACCTGTTTCGTGACATCGCCCGGCGCAGCCTCTTCCAGGCGTTTCGCAAACAACCTCGCCTGATTCAACACGAAGTCGTTGTTCATCAGAGTCAGTGCCTGCGTCGGGACGGTTGTCACGTTCCGGGCTCCGCAGGCGATGTTCTGGTTCGGCAAGTCGAATACGTCCAGCATAGGCATGGGCAGACCACGTTTCCGGTAGATGTAGACGCTCCGCCGCCAGACTTCCGGGCCATCGCCTTTCTGCTTCCAGATGCCTGTCGAGACCGATTTCAAAAGTTCCTGCGGCAACACGGGGAACACGGGCGGACCCTCCATCTGCCTGTTCAACCCGCCGCTCGCCGTGAGAATGGCATCCCGGATGCTCTCCGCATCCAGCCGCTGCATGCGATGGCGCCAGAGCAGCTTGTCCTGCGGATCCTTCGCCATGTTGGCATTCAAAGTCGCCGCATTCTGAAATTCCGAAGCCATTTTGTACGTAGCCGAGGTCATAATCAGCCGGTGCATCTGCTTCATGCTCCAGCCTCGATCCACGAATTCGACCGCGAGCCAGTCCAGTAGTTCCGGATTTGTGGGCGCCTCGCCCATCTTGCCGAAGTTATCGAGCGTGGAGACAATGCCTTCGCCGAAGTGGTGATGCCAGATGCGGTTGACGGCCACCCGCGCCGTCATCGGATTCTCGCGCGATACCAGCCACTCTGCCAGGGCGAGACGGCGTCCGGAGGTGTGTTCTGTCGGCGGCGGCAGTTCCGTGGCAGGGTTGCCGTACGTGATCACTTTGACGAACCCCGGTTTCGTCTCCGGACCGTGACTGTTCACATCGCCGCGGATCAGGAAATATGACGGAGGAACCTGATAGCGGCCGGGCCCGGTATGAACGTAACTACCCTCGATCGCCTCACGTTTCTTACCCTTACCTGGTGCGGGCTCGTCGCCAGGTCCGTCCGGAGTGAAGCGATAATCGCCATCCGTGACGCCCATCGCAACCGGAATCGGTTCAGGCCGTTGCTTTTGAAGTTGGGCGATCGCTGCGAGGAGGCGTTGCTTTTCAGCTTCGTCGGCCGGAGTAATCACACGCGCGATTTCGGCATCGGAAACGGACACGCCCCGAATCACCTGGTTTGCCAGCAGCACCTGGCCGGGGCTTCGTTTTGCTTCCGGCGTGGCCAAAGCGTCCTGGATGTTTTGCGGGAAATTCTTGTACTTCGCAGGGAGTAGCTGGTTCCGGTAGGGACCTTCAAGCGTCTTGAGTTCCGCCTTCAGGTCGGCGACCTTCGAATCGATTTCTTTATTCTTTGTCTGCCAGGCGTCAGCCACCTCCTTTGAGGTCAGCGGATGGTCTACCTCCACGTAACCCCACAGGGAAGACTGCAGCCGGTAATAGTCGGCCTGACGGATGGGATCGAACTTATGATCGTGGCACCGGGCGCATTGTACGGTTAGGCCAAGGACCCCGCGCCCGATGGTCGCAATGATGTCGTCCAGATACTCGTAACGGAATTCTGGGTTGTCTTTTTCCCGGAATCCCACCTTGGCATAGCTGCGCAGAAAACCCGTCGCGATCAGGCTGTCGGGAGTAACATTCGGCAACTCGTCGCCGGCGATCTGTTCGCGTAGCATGGTGCTGTAGGGCTTGTCCTGATTGAACGCGCGAATCACATAATCGCGATAGCGCCAGGCGTTGGGTCTGTCGAAGTCGTGTTCGAACCCGTTGGAATCGGCGTACCGGGCGACGTCGAGCCAGTGCCGTCCCCAGCGCTCCCCATAGTGAGGCGAGGCGAGCAACTTGTCGATTAGCTTCTCCCATGCGTCCGGCGACTTGTCATTGAGAAACTCCGCAGCCTCGGTCGGCGTTGGCGGCAGGCCGATTAGATCGCTGTACGCCCGTCGCAATAATGTGATGCGGTCTGCTTCCGGAGCGCGCTTCAGACCTTTCTTCTCAAGTGCAGCCAGGATAAAGTTGTCGATCGGGTTCCTGGCGCCGGCAACTACTGGCGCCGCCGGGCGTGAAGGAATGCGGAACGCCCAGTAGGCGCGCTCCTCGGGGCGAATCGGCACATCCTGTAGCGGATCGGTCCTGGTCCGGATCACGGGAGCCGAGCCTTCCCAAACTGCGCCCTGCTCGATCCAAAGGCGTAACGACTCGATATCATCGGCGGACAGCTTGCCGCCAATCGGCATCGCAGGCTTTTCCAGACCGGCAGCTAAACGATACATCCTGCTTTTCTCTGCATTGCCGGGGACGAGATCGACACCGTGTTCGCCGCCCTTCATCGCA
>JAUZEU010000160.1 GCA_030838885.1 Bryobacterales bacterium
GGCCGAGACGACAGAGCCCGCGGCGCGCTTCCACCACTGGCTCAGGCTCTGTTTCGGCGCGGCCATTTCCCGGCGGAAGATCAGCGCTGGCCTGATGTAACGGATACCTAATAGTGGCGGGATGGTAAACAGGAGCACCGTCAGCACGCCCACCAGCAGCCCTTGCAGTGCTGAGATTGCGTCGAACCGGGGCATGGACGTGACGTGAAAGTACCGCTCCAGAAAGATGGGGAAGATCATCTGCACCAGGCTGCCCAGGGCGATGCCCGCGGCGCTGCCGGCCAGCCCCAGCCCAACGGTCTGGAGTACGTAGATTCGCAGCACCTGCGCCGATTTAGCTCCCAGGCATTTCATGATTGCGATGGAGTCCATCTTCTGCTGCAGGTGTGCCTGAATAGCAGTCGCGACACCCAGTGCGCCGATCACCAGCGCCACCAAGCTCACCAGCGAAAGGAACGTGGTCGATTGCCGAAGCCCTTGCTCGATGAGCGGGTGGGCTTCGGTGTAGTCAGCAATGAGCCCCTCGCGGAAGACGCTCCGGAGTTCCTCGCGCACCGGGCGGATGGGGAGCGTGGCGGGCAGCTTAAAAAGGAAGCGCTCAGCCGCCCGGCTTCCGGGCACGATGAGGCCGGTGCGATCGAGACCCGCCCGGGACATCATCACGCGTGGCCCCACGTTCAGGCTGCCGGTCATCCGATCGGGCTCGTTCGTGACCTCCGCCGCGATCCGAAAAGGCTGGCCGCCTATGCGGATCGTGTCGCCGACCTTCGCATTCAGCCGCAACAGCACGCCGTCGGAAACCACGACCGCGTCGGGTTGCAGGGCGGTTCGGAAAGGCATGGCGGGGATCAGTTTCACCGTGCCGTAGAACGGGTATCGCTCGGGATCCACGGCTTTCACGGAAATGAGCAGCGGCGTGGTGCCCTCGCCGGGCGATGCCATAGTGAGGGTTTCTGTGATCTGGGTACGCCGGACGCCTCGCGCGGTCAACCGGTCCATCGCTTCCATCTGCTTTGGATCGGGTAATTGAAAGGTGCGAACGGTCAGATCGGCCGCCATGAATCCACGGGCGTCGCGCTGCAGCATGGTGTGGAAGGCGCGGGAGAAGCCACGAACTCCCGTCAGCGCGCCCACCCCTGCCGCCACAGCCAGGATGACAAACAGGAAGCGGCCGGACGACGCGCGGGTTTCACGCCAGGCCACCTTGGCCGCCGTGCGCCAGGGGCTTGGCTTCGTCATCTGGTCACCGCCACGCCATCGCTTACTACCACGCCGTCGCTCAGCGTGATCACACGATCCGCATGCGCGGCCAGGCCCGCGTCGTGCGTCACGAGAACCAGAGTCGCGCCTTCGCGGCGATTGAGTTCGAGCAGCAGTTCCAGCACTTGCTCACCCGTCCTTGCGTCGAGATTGCCCGTTGGCTCGTCGGCCAGCAGAATGGGGGGCCGGGTAATAAAGGCCCTTGCCAGCGCTACCCGCTGCTGTTCCCCGCCCGAAAGCTGCACGGGGTAATGGTCCAGCCGGTCCGCGAGACCCACGCGAGTGAGGAGTTCCTTTGCCCTGTCGGTTACCTCCGGGCCAGCCCCCGCCAGTTCCGCGGGCAAGAGCACATTTTCTTCCGCGGTGAGCGTGGGAATGAGCTGGAAGGATTGGAACACGAATCCAATCTTGCGCCCGCGCACTTCCGCCATCCGATCCTCGCTCAGGCCGGTGATGTCCACCCCGTCCAACAGAATTTGCCCGCTCGTCGCGGTATCCAAACCCGCGAGCAGGCCCAGAAGCGTACTCTTGCCGCTTCCGGAAGGTCCCATGATTGCCGCGAACTGGCCGCGAGGAATCTCCAGATCGATGCCCCGCAAAATCTCCACCCTGTGCGTTGGCGTCGCGATGGTGCGGGTGAGGCGCCTGACTTCGATGATTGGATGCAAGTCTGTCATGATTATGGCAGTGTCACTGAGATTGATGCTTGCGGCAGCCCTTGCGGTTGCCATTATGGTTTCCGCGCTGGGTTGCGGCGAGCGCGGAAGGCAGGAACAGACGCCGACACCGGAGACTTCGGCGGCTCCGCCCCAGCAAGCCCAGCCGTCTGATGCCCGGCCTGTCATCGTCGCCTATGGGGACAGTCTTACCGCCGGATTGGGGCTGGACCCCGCGCAAAGTTACCCCGAAGACCTGCAACGGCTGATTGACGCGGCTGGGTTCAAGTACCGGGTCGTAAACCTGGGCGTAAGCGGGGATACCACTACGGACGGAGTAGAGCGTCTCTCGTCCGTACTTGCGCTCCACCCCGCGATCGTTATCGTCGAATTCGGCGCAAATGACGGATTGCGCGGTCAGCCCGTACCGTCTTCTAAAGAGAATCTGGCCCGAATAATCGACGCCCTGCAAAAGGAAAAAGCCCGGATCGTGTTGGCAGGAATGACGTTACCCCGAAACTATGGCCCCGATTATATCCACCAGTTCGAACAAATGTATGTGGACCTGGCGAATCATTATAAGCTCGCGAGAATTCCCTTTTTCCTCGAAGGAGTGGGCGGAATTCCGCGCCTTACTCAACCCGATGGCCTGCATCCGACTGCCGAAGGTGCTGAAATCATGGCACATACGGTAATGAAATACCTTGGCCCTCTACTTGAAAAATAGATACCCGGTTAGCGTTTTTCCTTATATCAATTTTCGGTTACTTGCTTTACATTAAGCTTATAAATGTACCTTTCCATAGAAGGCCCCCGTCGCCCGGTGCCCTGGAATCCCCTCAAACCGAGAGTTGCGGGAATACTGCTGGCCGATACCGATCTGGCATCCAGGCTGGCACTGCAGTCTGTGCTGTCCACCGCCGGGTATGCGGTCGATTGCGCGGCCACGGCCAGCGAGGCGGTCGAAAAACTGGACGGGAATGAATACCAGCTAGTACTGGCTGATCTCCGCACAGAGTCAGAGGACGCCGGCGCGCGTTTATTGTCCTACGCGCGGCAGAAGGACTTCCGACCCGCAACGGCCCTGATTGCTTCCGATTTAAGCGAAACCAACGCGGCGCCAACGCGCGAAGAATCACCCGAGAGTGTAGTTCGGATTAGTAATGAAAATATCTCTTACCTGCTGGACAAGATTGCCGGGCTGATTGGTGAACGGGCGGACCGCCGCATCCGCCGCACTCTCCAGGCCGCCAGCTAGCGCGAGAGCCCGGGCAGCATTGTCGCCGGACTCATCGGCATTGAGGTTTTGAAGAATTGCTGCGACGCCAGCCGTTTGTATACATCGCCTGCCACGCTTGATGCCATGGATCCGATGCTCGGCCTTCCCCCGGTCAGCATCACAACTACGACCAGTTTGCGGCCGCCGCCCTCGTTGAACGAACCGAACCACCCCAGGTGAGTTCTGCCTTCGCTGCAGGTGCCGGTCTTGCCAAGAATCTCGTCATCTTGTTTGGCGCGCCGTGCTGTACCAAATTCGACTGCGCCACGCATGCCAGGCTTCATGTCCGGAATCAGCTTTTCTATTTCCAACCGGCGTTTCACCTGCGGCTGAAAGGTCTGAATGTCCTCCGGATTACGAGGATACTGGAGCCAGTAAAGTGTGCCACCATTCGCGATGGAACCCATAAGTGCGGCTAGCTCCAGAGGCGTCTGGGAGATTTCCTCGCCAAAGCTGGTGAGCATACCCATACCGCCTTCTTTGGGTGGGGCGGGCGGGAAATAACCGGGATGCTCCCCCTCGATGTTCAGGCCAGCCTTTTCCCCATAGCCGAAGAGGCGGGCGTAATGATTCATCCGGTCATAACCGAGCTTGATGCCGAGGTTCGCGAAGTAATAGTTGTTTGAATACGCCAGCGCGTCTGTCAGGTCCATGGAACGTTTACTGTAGAAGCGCACCGGGCTGGTCCGTTCGACAAGACCTTCCTTCAGCGCAGCCAGAGCAACAGAGACCTTCACCGTGGAACAGGGCTGAAAGCCGCCACCCAAAGCGAGTTGCTGGTTGACGATGGTAAGGATCCGACCAGTGTTGGGGTCTGAAACCACAATTGAACCATTCAGCGGACCAAGCGCGTCCACTGCAGCCTGGCGCACAATGGGATCCTCGCCTTCCGTCTTATCGCCGGCTGTCGAGTCTTTATAAGTGGGCTCGTCCCACGTCTGGACCCAAACATTACGACGCTTTCGCGGAATCGAAGCAGCCACCGGCAGTTTGTGGCTCACAGCCTTGCGCCGGGCCGCTGTGCGCGGAGCAGCTTTTGCCGCTGTTTTCGCTGCGGGCTTCCTGCGATGTTTCGTGGTCGTAACGGCGGACGCGGTACTGGCGATCAACCCGATGGCAAGGGCTAATGCGAGCAGACGAACAGGCAGGAAAGGATTCCTCTTCATCAATACATTTGACGCGGTAGAACGAGAGCCAGAAAAATACTTTACTCCGGGGAGCAGCCGGAATCCCTATTCTGTAACTTTCCGGCCGCTTCGTCAAATGAATTGTTTTAGGCTGCGGTCCATCCGCCGTCAATGGGCATCACGGCACCGTTTACGAAGGCAGCCTGGTCGGAACAGAGGTATAGCACCAAATGAGCGATCTCGTCGGGTCTGCCCAGCCTGCCCACGGGTTGCCGCTGACTCAGTTCCGCGCGGACCTTGTCCTTTTCGTGACTGTGGTATTTTTCGAGATAGCCCTCCACAAAGGGCGTATCCACGGTGCCGGGCGCGATGCAATTGACTCGGATTTCGGTAGGGTAATCGACCGCGAGTTGCCGTGTCATGGCGACGACCGCGCCTTTGGTTCCACAGTAGGCAAACCGCTTTTTGACGCCGACCAGCCCGGCCACCGATCCGATATTTACGATGCAGCCATGCGCTGCCCGCAGCAGCGGCAGACAGAACTTTGTAATGAGATACAGGCCCCGAACATTTACGCGGAAAATCCGGTCGAAATCGTCCGCTTCCGTTTCCTCGACTCCGCCCACCAGACCGATTCCCGCGTTATTCACCAGAATGTCCAAATGGCCGAGGCCGGCGATTCCTTCGCGGACGGCGGCTTCGTCTGTGATATCGAAAATGCGGTATGACGCGCTGGGGAGTTCGGCGGCGAGCTTTTCTGCTTTGGCGCGGTCGATGTCCACGATAATGACATTGGCTCCGGCTGCGGCGAGCACGCGTGAGGTTTGTTCGCCGATACCACTTGCTCCGCCGGTCACCAGCGCCGTGCGGCCATCAACTCTGAAAGGTGTACTCATCGCGTGAATTGTAACAATGGCCTGTCCGTGCTGAATCGGGAGATTGTGGAGTGTACCCTGTGCCCGCGGCTGATCCGACACTGCCAGGAAGTGGCAGTGATGAAGCGGCGAGCTTACAGGGATTGGGACTATTGGGGAAAACCTGTTCCCTCTTTTGGCGATCCGAAGGCCCGCATGCTGATTTTGGGGCTGGCGCCAGGCGCACACGGCTCAAATCGCACAGGGCGTATGTTCACGGGGGACCGTTCCGGGGACTTCCTCTATCGGTCTCTGCACCGCGCCGGGTTTGCCAACCAGGCAGAGTGCGTGGATTCGAAGGACGGGCTGGAATTGCGGGATGCCTGGATTACGGCTTCTGCTCATTGCGCGCCGCCGGACAACAAACCGGTGCCGGGCGAAATTCGGCAGTGCCGGCCGTATTTTGAGCGCGAACTGAAGTTGTTGAAAGATTTACGCGTGGTGGTTGTGCTGGGGAAGATTGCTATGGACACCTACCTGGGGTTATTGAAGGATCAGGGGGTGATTCAGCGTCTGTCCGATTACACTTTCGGCCATTCGGTGCTTTACCGGAACTTGCGGCCGGCTCTGCTGTGTTCGTACCATCCAAGCCAGCAGAACACATCCACTGGCAAGCTGACGCAGACTATGCTTGATGAATTATTCCTGCGCGCCCGGTCGATTATCCAATCCGAACCAGGTCACGCTGCACGGCGCCGGTAGTATCGGCGCTTCCGGGTTTCACAAAGACGTTGACCTCGGAACGAATACCGAAGTCCGGAAGATAGACGCCGGGCTCGATTGAAAAGAGCGCGCCGGGGAGGATGCGGCGGTCGTCGTGGGTTTCCAGGTTGTCCATGTTGGCCCCGGTGCCGTGAACTTCTTCACC
Source organism: Bryobacterales bacterium (assembly GCA_030838885.1). Taxonomy (GTDB): domain Bacteria; phylum Acidobacteriota; class Terriglobia; order Bryobacterales; family Bryobacteraceae; genus BOG-234. Next base: position 6,105 of record JAUZEU010000160.1, read on the forward strand.
TATGGAATGTCCGGTGCGATGTACGAAGTAATCGCCGAAACCCCTGGACTGAATGTGGGTGCGTGCGGCATCGTCTACCTCGAAGCCCCGTATCTCACGTCCTGCGGCCACGGCTTGCGAGACGGTCTGACCCGCCCGGTCGCGCGCGTCCCGGACCAACTCAAAGACGTTTCTTATGCAATCGGGCGCTTCGCCGCAAAAGCCTGTCCAGGTGATGTCGTAGTAAACAGAGCCGGGCCGATCGAGCTTTGCCCACATGTCGAGGAGAACCAGATCGCCTGGATGGATCGCGACGTTGGTTTCCGGACGTGGCTCATAATGGGGATCGCCCGCGTGTGCGTTGACGGCGACGATGGGGCCGCTGTCATTGACGAGACCGGACTTTCGGAACTCTTCACGGACCCAATCTCTGACGGTCAACTCATCGACGCCCGAGGCCAGCTTCGCGCCGATGAACTGAAACGCGCCTCCGCGCACGAGATCGACGATCTTACCGGCTTCCAGATGAGATGCGAACTGGGCTTCGTTCAGATTTGCTTCGAAAATCTGGATGAGTTCGGCGGAACTTGCCACTTCG
>JAUZEU010000174.1 GCA_030838885.1 Bryobacterales bacterium
GGAGTTCACGCGACCATTGCCGGAATCGCACTCGCGTTCATGATCCCCTCGCAGACCCGGCTTGACGCCGCCGAGTTCCTGGTTTACTGTCGCTCCACTCTGGAGCAGTTCGAGCAGGCCCAACAAGCCCAGCCTTTCCTTATCTGTAATGAGGACCAGCAGGCCGCCGTTCACGCCCTCGAAGAAGCCTGCGAGAAAGTGCAGCCCCCGTTGCATCGAATGGAATATGCTCTCCACCATTGGGTGACGTTCGCGATCATGCCGGTATTCGCCTTCGCCAACGCCGGCGTGGTGATCGATGGCAATTTCGCCCAAACTCTGACTCGCCCCATCACCCTGGGCGTTATCCTCGGTCTGTTTATCGGTAAGCCAATCGGAATCACTCTGGCTTCCTGGCTGGCTGTCCGCAGCGGGTTGGCGTCACTCCCCGCCGGAGTGAACTGGAGCCACATCCACGGCGCGGGCTGGCTCGGCGGCATAGGCTTCACCATGTCCCTTTTCGTAGCCAGCCTCGCCTTCGCCGACGAAGCCCACCTCACCATGGCAAAAGTGGGGATCTTCACGGCCTCTCTCTGCGCGGGTGTTATCGGTTCTCTCCTTCTGTTGAATGCCACCCGCCAGCCGCGGGACACCGCACTCCTGGACTAAACGACCCCGACCCGTTATAGAAGCCTATAAGAAGGACATTGACCGGACCCTGATCCGCGAGAATCTAAAACTCTCAGTAGATCAGCGCTTTCAAAAAGCCATGGCTCTCGCCCGCTTCGCAGAAGAACTCCGCCGCGCCGGACGCAAAGCCCGCTCCGATAGCCACTGACGGACTTCGACGCGCTTCTGACGGCACTGTTCGACAACGAAGTCTCCTTTATAGTCATCGGCGGGGCAGCCGCCATCGCCCATGGCTCAGCCCGTTTTAACCAGGACCTCGACATTGTCTAGTCGCGTTCACCCGCGAATCTTGACCGCTTAGTCGCCGCTCTGGCACTTTGCCACCCTTACCTCCGTGGTGTTCCCCCGGGTTTGCCGTTCGTTTGGGATCGTCTGACGCTGCAGCTGGGATTGAATTTCACCCTCGTCACATCGCTGGGGGATATCGATTTGCTGGGCGAAATTCCCGGGCGACGGAACGCATCGCGTCTGAAACACCCGGAGTTCAATGGCATTGGGCAGCAGATCTTCGTACGCTTTTGCCTACGCCTGCGACAATTGATTCGGGCCAAACGCGCGGCAGGACGGCCCAAAGATCACCGGCCCATCGTTCGGCCTGATCACCAGTGAGGCAAATCACCGGGCGCTGATTCAGTTGGGAGTTCGCTTCACCCGTTAGATTTCGCTGCTCCAACTGGTTGTCTACCCGGGACCGTCGAGTTGTCTCGCAGTCCCGATTTTTTTGCCCGCCAGCCGCTTCCATATGGTTAAATATTCATTGAGTTGAATAATAATTCATGACCGCAGCACCGCCGCACATCCAGAGAATCGCGCATCCCGACTTCACCCAGGATCTGGACATTACGCGCGAAGAACTCCTCAATCTCCTCGATCTCGCAGCCGACGTGAAGCGTTCGCCCGAACTCTATCGCACCAGTCTTGCTGGTAAGTCGATCGCGCTGCTCTTCGAAAAGCCGTCGCTGCGCACCCGGATGACCTTCGAACTCGCCATCCAGCAGCTGGGCGGCTTCGCCATCCTGAATGAAGGCCCCATCGGGTCCCGCGAACCTCTTAAAGATGTGGCTCGCAACCTGGATCGCTGGGTGAGCGGCATCGTGAGCCGGACTTACCTTCAGAAAACCGTCGATGACCTCGCGCGCTGGTCAAGTGTGCCTGTTATCAATGCGCTCAGTGATACCTGGCACCCCTGCCAGGCGCTTGCGGACATGCAAACCCTGCGCGAGCACTTCGGCTCTGTTCGCGGTTTGAAATTCGCCTTCGTCGGAGACGGCAATAACGTAGCCCAGTCGCTCATGCTGATCTGCGCCCGCCTCGGCATGGACTTTGCTCTGGCGAACCCACCGAATTACAACGCCAATGCGGATATCATCGCTCAGGCGAAGGGCATCGCTGCCGAGAACGGCAGCACCGTCACAGTAACTAACGATCCCGCTGAGGCCGCCCGCAATGCCCACGCGATTTATACCGACGTCTGGGCCAGCATGGGTGCGGAAAACGAAGCCGCGGAACGCCGCACCGCCTTCGCCGAATACCAGGTGGATGAGGATCTCTTCGCACAAGCCCGGCCGAACGCTATCTTCATGCACTGTCTGCCGGCCAAGCGTGGTGAAGAAGTGACCGATGCGGTGATTGAATCGCCGCGCTCCGTCGTCTTCGATCAGGCCGAAAACCGCCTTCACGCCCAAAAAGCTCTGCTGCTCATGCTGCTTTACACGGGCCAAAACCAATGAAACTCTGGGGTGGACGTTTTGAAACCGGCCCTTCAGAGATCTTTGAGCGCTTCTCGAACTCGCTCCATTTCGATCGGCGGCTGCTCGACGCGGATATACGTGGCTCGCAGGCCTTCGCCCGTTCTCTAACCCGCGCCGGCGTTCTGACCGAAGCCGAGTGCGCGACCATCCTCGAAGCCTTCGATTCCATCCGCGCCGACGCGGCCGATGCATCATTCTTTAACGGCGCCACTGATGAAGATGTCCACAGCTTCGTGATTGGCAAGCTGGGTGAGCGCGTCGGCGCCCTTGCCGGCAAAATCCACACAGGGCGAAGCCGCAATGAGCAGGTGTCTCTCGATACCCGCCTCTGGCTCCGCGACGAATGCGACAACTCCCGAAGCCTGCTGAAGGGCCTGATGCAGTCACTGCTCGATCTCGCCGCTAAGTACCCGAACGCGGTGATCCCAGGCTATACCCACCTGCGCCGCGCCCAGCCGGTGCTCTGGCCCCACTACCTTCTGGCGTACTTCGAAATGTTCGCGCGCGACTATGAGCGTTTCGGCGAAGCCCGCCGCCGCACCAATGTGATGCCGCTCGGCTCCGGCGCGCTTGCAGGGAGCGGCTTCCCGCATGACCGCGAAGCTATCGCCCGCGACCTCGGTTTTGCGGAAGTCACCCGCAACAGCATGGACGTTTCAGCCGACCGCGACTTCGCGCTCGACTACCTGTACGCCGCCTCGGTCGCGATGATCCACCTGAGCCGTCTCGCGGAAGACTGGATCCTCTACTCCTCCGAAGAGTTCGGCTGGATCGAATTGGGCGATGGCGTCACCAGCGGCTCCAGCCTCATGCCCCAGAAGAAAAATCCGGATTCGCTCGAATTGATCCGTGGCAAATCGGGCAGGGTACTGGGCGCGCTAAACTCGCTGCTGTTCACTATGAAGGGCCTGCCCATGACCTACAACCGCGACATGCAGGAGGACAAAGAACCCCTCTTCGAAGCCGCTGATCAGGTGAATGGCTGCCTCGAAATGGCCGCCATCGTAGCGGATTCTGTCGTCCTGAAAGAATCCGTGCCCTTCGCCGCCGCCGACGAAAGCTGGGTTGTGGCGACAGACCTCGCTGAAGCACTCGCCCGAAATGGGACACCTTTTCACTCCGCCCATCAGATCGTCGGCCGCCTGGTTCTCGAAAGCGTCAGGGCAGGGAAGACTCCGGGCGACTGGAATGCCGGGTCACTCGCGGCATTCGCCCCGGAATTCACGCCGGACGTAGCGCGATTGCTCGACCCCCGCGAAGGTATGAAAACACGCGAAATCACCGGAGGCACGGGACCTGAGACAGTTTCGGCTGCTCTCGCCGCCGCACGCCTTCGACTCGCGAATCTATGACGAAGAGCTTCCGGCAGGGTCAGATCCTGAAACTGATCCGCAGCCGGAGCATCTTCACCCAGGAAGAACTCGGCCGCGCTCTCAAAGAAGGGGGCATCGACGCAACCCAAGTGACCCTCTCACGCGACATGCGCGAACTGGGACTGGTAAAAACAACCGACGGCTACCGGGAACTCGAGCGCGAGACTCCGAACCTGCAATTCGCCACATTGGCTTCGGAATTTCTACAGGATGTCCGCCAAGCCCAGAATCAGATCATCCTGAAGACTGCCCCTGGGCACGCCAGTTCCGTAGCAGTGGCCCTCGACAACGAAGTGTGGCCCGAAGTACTCGGCACTATCGCCGGCGACGACACCATCCTGATCATCTGCCCCGACACCTCAACGGCCGGGGCCGTCAAGACCAAGCTCCTCCACCTTCTGGAATCGTGATGGAAGGGGCGGGGCTTAACAGTGACCGGGGGCACCGCTGCCCCCCTTAAACCCACTCCCGATAAATTCCCATCAACTCCCGCAAATCTTCCACATCCGCCGGTCGCGTATTCATCAGCGGCGGCCGCACCGGACCAGCTGTCATCCCCAGAATCTCCATGGCATCTTTCATCACCGAAACCTCGTACCCCTTCGCACGCTCACGCAGCGCATACAGCGGATTCACGAATTTCGCCATGAGCGTATCCAGCCTCGCGAAGTCGCGTTTCACGCCCGCGTCCCCCAACTCAATCGAAAGCCGCGGCGCAACATTCGAAATGCTCGAAGTGAAAGCCTGCACGCCAACCGCGAAGTAGGTCGGCACGCAATCGTCGCCCAAGCCACCCAGCCATGCCAGCCTGTCGCCGTTGTAGTTCATGATGCGCTGATAAGCCCGGCCATTCCCCTGGCCGTCTTTCCACGCCGCCAGCGTCGGAACCCGGTCCGCCAGCCGTGATACCTGTTGGGGCGAGAACACACACCAGTCCCGGCTGTAAATCATCAGGGGCAAGGGAGTCGCCTTCCCGATGGTCTCATAGTATTGAAAAAGCCCTTCCTCGGGTGCGTGGCTGTAGTACGGAGGCAGTACCAGCACGCATTCCGCGCCCGCCCGCTCGACCCTGCGCGCAATGTCGCAGCCCAGCACCGTGTTATAGCCAGTACCTGCCACCACGGGCATGCGACCTTTTACCGCATCTACGGTAATCTTTACTACCTGCTCAATCTCCTCAGGAGTCATCGAGTACACTTCACCAGTGCCACCGGCGGCCACCATGGCGCAGAACGGATGCCGCGCCATCTGGTCCACATTCTCTGCAAGCGCATCGAGGTTGAGGGAAAGGTCGCGGTGGAAGGGTGTTACAGGGAATCCGAACACACCTTTCAGGTTGGCGGCAAACTGTCGCGGGGTCATCCTCACCTTTGTATCATGCGAAGAAATAATTTCCTGAGAATAAGGCCTGCTGGTTGCACTAATTCTGCATATGCTCACGAGCCAGCTAAATCATCATTTGTTGTACCTCGCCTGGAAGCTGAGTTCTGCTGATGCGGGTTCGGTGGCAAACACCAAAGCCCGTCTGGTCGGAGGCGAGGGCCAGCATCTTTACCAACTGCGGGCGTGGGCAATCGCGAACGGCCAGGCAAGCGCATTGCTGGTACCCGAGGCTCCGCTGGAGCAGATAGCAGAAGCGATCTGGGCGTCCGACACCCAGCCCATGCTTACCCGCTGGGTCGCAAGCCGACGTGCCTGTTCTGCTGCCACCCGCGAAATCGAGGCGAATCGCAAGGAAGAAATAGCTCATTCCGCCGTGATAGCGGCCTAAAGAACGCTGACGGCCCGCTCTGCAATCTGGCGGCACTCGTCCAGTTCCCCTGTGGTTACTACCACGGCCGAATACCCTGCACGCTCAGCCGAAGCCATCCGCTCCACCCCAAAATCCGCCGAAGCAACCGGCCACCAACCGTCCGTCCCACGACGGACATACAAGGAAATTTCCCGCGCGCCATCCGTGTAAACCAGATGGAGTGCCGCCCGCCCTTCCAGCCTACAAGTCTTTGCGTGAACCAGCCGGTATCCCGCAGGTGCGAGCGCCAGCGTAGTAGCTCCAGTCAATCCAAACCGCTCCGCCAGAATTCCCACCTCGGCCGGCTCCGAACGCCATCGGCGAGGCTGGTGCTCCATCACTTCGAGCCGGTGGTCCCGCGCGGCATCGACAAACAGCTTCCCAGGCTCCTGCCTGACAACCAGTGGCTTACCGAAAATCAGCGCCACCAACATCGCAGCGGCAACACCACCCGTCGCCAGCCAGCGCCGATGCCGTTCCGACGCGATCCGCCGCAAGACTATCTCCTCAGTTCGCGCCGTAGCGGGCTCTTCCTGTAACAGCGCCTTCCGAATCCGGGCATCCAGCGAGGCGTCCTCCCCTAACGAGTGCGCACATTCCGCACATTCCTCAAGATGCACCCGGACCTGAGCACTCAGGGACTCCTCCAGTTCTCCGGAAAGCCAACGCGGCGCGATCTCCTGGACCTCACTGCAATTCATCGGCTGCCTTTCCCCCATCCCGCCGTCGCCGCAATTTCACAAGCCCCCAACTTTTCCCGCATCGCCTGCCGCGCTCTGCTCAACCGGGACATCACCGTCCCGATCGGCACGGCCAATATCTCAGCGATCTCCCGGCACGTAAACCCTTCCACCACAGCCAGCACAATCACGGCCCGCTGCTCCGACGGCAACTGATCCAGCGCCTGGCTGATCTCCACCGCCTCAAGCGCGCTCTCCACAGTTCGGGGCGAGGGCATCACGATCAGCTTCGTTTTACGCGCCCATCCATACCAGCAATTCACAACGATTCGGAAAAGCCACGCCCGCGCATTCGTTTCCGGCTGAAACTGGTCGAAGCTCCGCCAGGCTTTCAACAAAGCCTCCTGTACAAGATCTTCCGCGGTAGCGGAATCGCCCGTCAGGCGCCGGGCGAACCGGAGCAGACCACGCGTATATGACAACGCAACCCGCTCGAATTCGTCCTGACGGCTGGGCACCTGATAAGAATTTTACTCGGCTTTTTGGAGGGTGGTCAGCGCTTCCAGCACTTCCTGGCTGTGCGGGTTCGGGCTGACCTTCAGATAGACCTTACGGATCACACCCTTCGGGTCGATCACGAAAGTATTACGCGCGGCCACAGCACCGTTCGCAGCGAGCGAGCCATAAGAGCCGATCATCTCCTTGCCCGGGTCGGCAAGCAGCTTAAACGTGAGGCTTTCTTTAGTGCAGAACTGCTGGTGGGAATCGACCGTGTCGGCACTGACGCCCAGAATCGCGGCCTTTTTCGCAGTATATTGGGGCAGATCGCGTTCAAAGTTGTGGGCTTCGATCGTGCAGCCCTGTGTCATGTCCTTCGGGTAAAAATACAGTACAACCCATTGGCCACGGAAGTCCTTCAGGCTGACGGTTTTGCCTTCCTGGGACTGAAGAGTGAAATCGGGAGCGTTGCTGCCTTCGGCGGGCACTTCGGCCGCGCGAGCCACTTGAGGTGAGACGGCCAGGAAAAGGGCAAAAGCGGGAACGGCGAGGGAAAATAGTTTTCTCATACACCTGTTTCAATGCCCGCCGGCGCCCGTTTCATCCGGCGACCGCTTTTTATTTTGGGGGGATTACTTATTTACGGGAGCCGCTCTTCAGATTCTTCAAACGCGTCTGGCGCATCTTCGCCTTCTTGCGCTTGGGCTTGCTGATGATGAAGGTGCCGCTGCCAATGTATTCGGATTTGTAAAGCTTATCTTCTGCCAAGTTGTGATACTCCGTTCGAGGGTTAAGTTTTGAACTTTTATTGTAGCGCGGGCACTTCTGAACGACACTAGAAGAATAGATGGGTCTCGCGGGACGCTGGGAACGGGGTTTCAGAATTCCGGGTTGGAACATGGGGGCATGCCGGGTTTTTGTAACCGCTCTGGTCGCTGCCTTCTGCGCCTGCGCGCAGGTTATCGAAGCGGCTCCCGCTAAACTTCCTACAGCCGCCGAAATCGATTCCGTCCTCCATAGTCTTTCCGATATCACCGGATTCCGGATTCACAAGCGTCTGCCGTTTCAGATGGTTACCCGCGATGAGGTAAACAAGTTCCTGAAGGAGCAAATTCGCCGATCTGTGAAGCCCGAAGAACTGCGCGCCGAAGAGACTACCCTCCGCAAGTTCGGATTCGTCCCCGCAGACTTCGATCTGAAGAAGACCACCATCGATCTGCTCACCGAACAGGCTGCCGCGTTCTACGATTTCCATCGCAAGAAGCTTTTCATCTCGGACTGGGCAAACCAGAATATGCGCGAAGTCGCTATCGTTCACGAACTGGCCCATGCACTGGCCGACCAAAACTTCCCTATTCAAAAGTTCCTCTCAGAGAGTAGTGAGGACAGCGAGCAGTCGCTGGCCCGCGAAACCGTCGTGGAAGGTCAAGCCTCCTGGCTCATGATTGAGTACGGAGCCCGCCGCTCCGGGCGTACCCTGAAAGATCCGGAAACCGCCAGCGACTTACTACGTGACCAGCCCGATAGCGCGGCGGATGACAGCACCTATCCCGTCTTCAGCAAAGCGCCGCTTTACATTCGGCGCACCTTGATGTTTCCGTACGAAGAAGGCGAGAAGTTTCAACAGGCCGTGTTCCTGAAGGAGGGCAAAGGCGCATTCGCCCGCCTCTTTGATCAGCCTCCCGTGTCGACGGCCCAAGTCATTCACCCGGACCGCTACTTCGCGAAAGTCGCCTCCACCAGGCCCGAACTCCCCAAGCCAATCCGGCACGCCAAGGCCTTCGTCGGCGGTTCCGTAGGAGAACTCGATCAGCGAATCCTGCTCCAGCAATATGTCGATACATACTCGGCCGATACCCTAGCCCCCAAACTCAAAGGCGCCACTTACAGGATCGACGAGATGAAGCCGGATCGCCGCCAGATGTTGATCTATGTCTCCGAATGGCAGGACGAGAAATCTGCCGGCCAGTACTTCGACGCGTATCAGCGGATCCTCCGCGGCAAGTGGAAGCAACTGGAAGTCAGCGCCGAGAACGACAGTATGTTTTCAGGCAAAAGCGAAGACGGGTACTTCTCCGTCGTTCTCAAAGGGACGAAAGTTCTGAGTTCCGAAGGTTTTGTGGCGCCGATTCCGGTCGATTCTTCTCCCTCCCGTTCGACTAACGATTAAAGGAGCTACAAGAATGAGATTCATGATGATCGTGAGAGCCACCAAAGACTCGGAAGCCGGCGTCATGCCCAGTAACGAACTTATAGAGGCGATGGGCAAGTTTAATGAGGAGATGGTGAACGCCGGCGTCCTGCTCGCCGGGGAGGGGCTTCAGGCCAGTTCGAAAGGCGCCCGCGTCCATTTCTCCGGTGGCAAACCGACAGTAATCGACGGGCCTTTCGCCGAGACAAAAGAACTGATAGCCGGATACTGGCTCATCCAGGTGAAGTCAAAAGAAGAAGCAATTCACTGGGCAACCAGGGCTCCTGCTCCGTTCGGAAATGATCAGGACGGCGAGATCGAAATCCGCCAGCTCTTCGAATCGTCGGACTTTCCTTCAGAAGCCGAGCACGAACAAATGCTCCGCGACCGGATCGCAGCCAGATAACAACTGTCGGGCGGACCAACGCTAACGTGCGGTCGCAGCCAACCCGGCCGCGACCGCAGGCTGTCACTTCTTGCTCGGAGGGCTGGCAGGCATGATGCCCAGCATCCAGGAGAAGTCCTGCGAAACCCAGGTACCTCCACCCTGCGCGGGTAAAGGGGCCTTGCCTGGTGTCCCGATCGGCGGTGTGCCCGGGAAATTGCCGAAATTCGGGTTTTCCTGGTTGGCGGTGCTTACCATCGCATAGGAGTGGCACGTTATGCACGACGCCTGATGGGGGAGAACCCCGGCGTTGAACTCGACAAACGAATTGCCGAGCTGGATCGCGTTGTTGCTGGCATCGACATAGGTGGACTGGGCGGCGACGAGACGGTAGTTCTGAAATTGTTTTGGAAGACCGGCCTCGACCATCAGCGCCGTCAGAGCAGGGCTTGCGGCCGTAGCCTGGCCGGTACTTGACGGCGGGATGGATCCCCAGGGATCGCTACACGAGGTGTAAAGATCGGGATTACAGCGATTCGGGTTGGTCACAGCGTTCTGCGGCTCGAATGTCGCCCAAAGCCAATTCGGAAGTAATTTGGACGATACGTGGATGCCGACCAAGGCGTAGCATGTGCCGGAGATGTTTTCGACATAAACGCCGACGGGAGGGTTTGTGGCGCAATTGAACGTATTGTTCAAAGATGTGGCGGGCAGCCAGTCTGCTTTTATTTCGACTGCCGGGGTTGGGAAAGTTATCGGTGCTGACGCGGAGTAGGCGACCTGGCCTTTCAGATTCGTCAGCGTGGCGCCCGCAGCCGGAGCTTTGACGAAAGAAGCATCCGATGGATCGGCAAACACTTCCTCGCAAAAGTGGGCGCCGGAGGTGAGATTTTTCGGCACAAAAGGTTTCAACGCTGCAGGGGCATTCGCGGTGGTGGTCATTGCGTTGCATCCCCCTGGCGTGGCTGCGGCGGAATCCTTTATTGCGGCAGGCCGCATCAGCTTTTGGCGAAGCCGGCTGCCGTGCAAGTGGCGAGCCGGAGCTGTCGCGGTTAAATTTGCGGCAGGAGAACACCCGGGGCTATCGGGCTGTTCGAAACAGGTTTGCTCGGTCCAGGTCTCCCATTTGAGTTGCCCGTTCACCGGACAACTCGCGGCTACGAATAGCTGCCAGGCCGTCTGTTCTTTGCTTCCCGCCATGACAGTTGGGAGAGCGCACACCGTTGCCGCAGGCGGGGCAGCGGCCGTCGTCGCCTCGGGTGCTCGCGAAGTACACGAAAGCTCGAGGCATACGGCGGCTGCCAGCATAGCAGCCGGCGCAACCGTATTTCGAATTCGTCGTTCAATCAAATCTTTGTCTCCAATTCGGAATTCCCGCTACTCTCAACCGGACATTTCCCGGAAATGAGATATCAAATTGGCTGAATATTATCATAATTGTGACGCGGCGTGGGCGGGATATATACAAGTAGTCATTTTGGATGGTCCGCTTAAGAGGCGGCCCACCCACAGAAGTGAAACGGTTTAAGGGCGTTCACAAGGGTGAACAGTGGGCATTGACAGGCGAGATAACCAATTGCGCAGCTCTTTCCATAGATGCGATTAAGCTGGATTTAGAAAACCTGTTACTGCGAATTGTGAGGCGTAATCCGGGAATCAGGATACGGAGTGTAGACGGAAGTGTCTGTGAAATCTGACGTTCCAGGTTGACGACGGGTAGCCGGGAATTCTAAGCGCGCCCCAGCACTGATTCCCGAACCCGCCGATCCCGCAAAAACAACCCGCCCCAAACAACGATCCCCACGTAGACCGCAAACAGAACGTGGCTGAAAAGCGGATTACCCACTCGCACCTGCGTGGCTACAGCGCCGCCCAGATACCCCGTTAACAAAATCGCCCCTAAAACCGCCGTTCGCGGAATGATGTAGAGCAGCGTGCAAATCAGCAGCAGCAGCCCGAGCCCGAATACTACGCCCTCCGGATAGCCCAACTGCACCGTGCCTTCAACGGCAGGCTTCGCCCGCACGAGTTTCATCGCGGCATCCATCAGGAGAAACAAGGTTACCAGTCCGCTCAGCACCCGCCCTGTCCATACCACCCCTTTGCCCCTCACCAGCAACCTCCTGCAATTGCCCCGACGATCAAAAACGGCTCCGCCCCGCGCGCCACGGCCTCAGGTAAAGGCGTATCCGGCGGCTCATGGGAGAAATCCTCTTCACACGCAAAGAACCGCACAAACGGTCGCCGCTCCTGCGTCACGTGATCTCGCAGCGTGCCCTTCAGCATCGGATAGCGAGCCTCCAGGGCATCCAGAATCGAACGCTGCGTCACGGGGCCTTCCACGTCAATCGTCACCTCGCCCCCCGCGCGTGACAGCGTTCGCAAATGAGCAGGCAAAACAACCCGAATCATGGCAGCGCCTGTACCTCAACAGAAAGCACCGCCGGCAAATCCCGCACAATCGGAGTCCATGAATCCCCCGCGTTGCTTGACCCATAAACCTGCCCGCCCGTGGTCCCGAAGTAAACCCCGCACGGATCCAGTGAATCCACCGCCATCGCATCGCGCAGCACGTTCACGTAACAATCGTTCTGCGGCAGCCCCTTCGTGAGCGCCTCCCACTCATTGCCACCCGTCCGGCTCCGATACACACGCAACTTCCCGTCCGGCGGAAAATGCAGGGAGTCGCTTTTGATTGGCACCACATAAATGGTCTCCGGTTCGTGTGCGTGAACATCGATCACGAACCCGAAATCCGTGGGCAGGTTCCCGCTCACCTCGTGCCACAAATCACCCGCATTGTCGCTGCGCATCACATCCCAATGCTTCTGCATAAACAGCACGCCAGGCCGCGACGGGTGCATCGCAATCCTGTGAACGCAGTGGCCCACTTCCGCATCCGGATCCGGAATGTACTCCGACTTCAGGCCCTGGTTAATCGGTTTCCACGTCTCACCGGCATCGTCGGTGCGGAAAGCGCCCGCGGACGAGATCGCAATGAAAATCCGCCCCGGGGCACTCGGATCCAGCAGGATTGTATGGAGGCACATCCCGCCCGCGCCCGGCTGCCAGCGCGAACCCGACCCATGCCCGCGCAACCCCTCCAGTTCCTGCCACGATCCGCCGCCGTCCGTCGTACGGAACAACGCCGCATCCTCCACACCCGCGTAAACCGTGTCGGGATCCGTAAGCGACGGTTCCAGATGCCACACGCGTTTGAACTCCCAGGGATGCGGCTTGCCGTCATACCACTGGTGAGTGCCCGGCACACCCTCATAGACAAACTTGTTATCAACGGGCGCCCAGGTCTGGCCGCCGTCGTCCGAACGCTGAATGAGTTGCCCAAACCAGCTGCTCGATTGCGACGCATACAACCTGTTCGGATCCACCGGCGATCCCTTTACGTGGTAGATTTCCCACCCGGCGAAGTGTGGGCCGCTCACGTCCCACCGCTCGCGCTTCCCGTCTGAGGTCAGCACGAACGCACCCTTGCGCGTGCCCACCAGCACGCGTACCCCGTTTATTGTCTCTTTCATGCGCTTGCCTCCATCGGAAAGTCGAACGGCAACGCGCCCGATCGACACTCGAACAAAATTTATTTTTCTGCCGCGGCCACCCTCGTCGACGCAGGCCCGTCCGGCAACCCTGTCAGCTCGACCACCGGCCGGATTTCGATAGTACCCTGCCGCGCGCCCGGAATCCTGCCCGCAATCCCGATCGCCTCATCGAGATCCTGTGCGTCAATCATAAAGTACCCGCCCAATTGCTCCCGCGTCTCCGCGAACGGGCCGTCGGTCACCACCCGCCTGCCCTCGCGCACCCGGACACTGGTCGCCGTCGACACCGAATTCAGCGGCGCCGCAGCTACATACTTTCCGGTCCGGTCGAGTTCCTGCGTTAACCGGGTCGATTCCACATAGCAGGCCTCCCGCTCCGCTTGATCCAACGCCTGCTCATCCATGTAAATCAGCAGCATGTACCTCATATCTGGTTCCTTCCTTTGCCTATGAGAGCATTATTTACCATCAAGGTATGCATTACCCGTCCGACCATGCCGTCGAAGAGCTCTATCGGTCCGATTGGGGTCGCATCGTCGCCGCCCTTATCGGTCTTGTCGGAGACTTCGAACTGGCCGAAGAGGCTGCCCAGGAAGCCTTCACTGCCGGCGTGAATCAGTGGCGCATTATCGGAGTTCCCGACTTTCCGCGCGCATGGATCATCCAGACCGGGCGTCACAAAGCCATCGATCTGATCCGCCGCCGCGCCCGCCTCAAAGAAAAGATCGACCTCTACATCGCGCCCGAAATCAGCCAGTCTTTTCAGGAACCAGATTACGAGGACACCACCGAAATCGCCGACGACCGCCTGCAGCTCATCTTTACCTGCTGCCACCCCGCACTCGCGCCCGAAGCACAGATCGCCCTGACATTGCGCACCCTCGGTGGCCTCGATACCGATGAGATCGCGCGCGCCTTTCTCGTCCCCACCGCAACCATGGCCCAGCGCCTGGTCCGCGCCAAACGCAAAATTCGGGACGCCCGAATTCCCTACGCTGTACCCGCCGCGGACGAACTGCCCGAACGGCTCGACGCCGTGCTGACCGTCATTTATCTCGTCTTCAATGAAGGTTATGCGGCCACGCGGGGCGGGCCTCTCCTGAGAACCGATCTCTGCGCCGAAGCCATCCGCCTCGCGCGTCTCGTCCGGACGCTGATGCCGCAGCCGCCCGCCGAAGCCACCGCTCTTTTAGCGCTGATGCTCCTCCACGATTCGCGCCGCGATGCCCGTCTTGATGAAGCGGGCGACATCATTACTCTGGATGAGCAGGACCGCAGCCTTTGGCACCAGCACCAGATCCAGGAAGCCTTGCCGCTCGCAGCCGAAGCCTTGCGCGGTGGAGCCGGTCCGTTCGGCCTGCAGGCTGCCATTGCGGCGGCCCATTGCCAGGCGCCACGGGGTGAAGACACCGATTGGTCGCAAATCCTCCGCCTCTACGACATCTTACAGGGCCTGCAGCCCTCCCCTGTGGTCTCGCTGAACCGAGCCGTCGCCGTGGCAATGGTTTATGGCCCGAGGTGCGCGCTGGGCATTCTTGACGAGCTCACTGCGGCCGGCGATCTCGACACCTATCACCTGTTGCACTCCGCCCGAGCCGATTTCCTCCGCCGCCTCGGAGAAACGCCCGAAGCTGCGGAAGCCTACACCCGCGCCCTCGAACTTGTCAGCAAT
>JAUZEU010000332.1 GCA_030838885.1 Bryobacterales bacterium
TCCATCTCCGGCACTTACGTCGGCATCATGCCGGATCTGAAGGCGCCTTACTCCTATCTTCTGAACGCGTCGGTCTCCCGGCAGCTGAAGGACAACTTCACTCTGGAAGTCGGCTACACGGGCCGTATGTCACACAAGCTGCTGGTCCAGCAGGATGTGTACTCGCCGCTGATCTACTTCAAGGATCCGAAGAGCGGCTCTACCTGGGTGCAGACCGATACGGCGATGCGTCAGTTGTCGGACGGCGGGGTCACCCCCGCTGCGGTAAAAGCCAACCCGTCGCTGGTACCCACCAACGCGTTTGTAGAGAACATGTTCCCGGCGCTCGCGAACAATTACATTCCGGGCAGCGCCTCCGCTAACTACTTCTACGGGATCTACAAGAACAACGCAGGCAGCGATCTCGACCTGCTGCACCAGTTGGACCGCGTAACTTCAGCGAAGTTTCCGAACTGCATCGTTGCCACGGGCTGCTATACGTTCTTCGCCCCGCAGGGAAGTTCGAATCCGTCCTGGAGCAATGCCGGTTTCGCGAATTACAACGCGATGCTGGTCACGCTCCGCCATTCGCTCTCGAAAGGCTTCGCGTTCGATCTGAACTATACCTGGTCGCACTCCATCGATAACGGTTCCACTGCGGCGAGCGGCGCGAACCGCTCCGGCGGTGTTCTGCAGAACGCATTCGTGCTGAACGCTTCGAGGGGCAGTTCCGACTTCGATACCCGCCATCTGATCAACGCGAACGTAACATATGCGCTTCCGTTCGGCAAGGGTAAGAGTCTGCTGAATACTTCACATAAGTGGCTGGATGAAATCGTAGGGGGATGGCAGGTTTCGTCGCTCATCCGCGTGCAGTCCGGACAGCCGAAAACCATTCAGGGCAGCGGCGTGTTCCCCACCAACTACTGGAACAGCTCGATTGCGATTCCGAAAGGCGCTTCACCGGCCTCAGGTCTGTTCACCGATAACCAGGGAAACCCCAGCCTCTTTCAGTCCAACCTGGTCACGTCGGCTTATCAGGATTCCTACCCTGGTCAGGCCGGTTTCCGTGGCATCGTCCGGACGCCCTGGCAGCGCAACGTAGACCTCTCCGTACAGAAAGAGTTCCCGTTACCGTGGGAACGCCACAGCCTGCAGTTCCGCGCGGAGGCCTTCAATGCGTTCAACTTCGTGAACTTTACAACCGTGAATCTGTCGCTCGCAGATCCTGGAACGTTCGGAGAATTCTCTGCCGCACAGGATCCAAGAGTTCTGCAGCTGGCTCTCCGCTACTCCTTCTAGTCCTCCGGATCCTCGTGTTAGCTACCGGGCTGCAGAGTACGCACGGCAGCCCGAATGGTTACCACGGGGATCTTGTTTTTTGCCAAATAGTTTGACTTTTCGGGGCTCGCTGAACGAACAATATAAGGAGTTCGGCGAACCTGTCCCCGAAAGCTCTACGAAGAGTCTTTTAGTCCGTCCTCCTTAAAGAGCTTTATTCGAACCCTCGTGTATGGTTCCGGTCCTCGTGTAGTTACCTCCAGTACGAAAAATTCGGAGGACATTTTGTTAGAATATTTTGCCATCGACAACAATTCCGGCACGGCCAGCGGCGGCGGACAGTTCAACGTGTTTGACTTTGTGAACTTCACGGGTATCAGTCTCTCCCTCTCGAACCCCAAGACCTTTGGAGAGTTCTCATTCGCGCAGGATGCAGGAGTCCTGCAGCTGGCGATACGTTACTCGTTCTAGTTCGCCTCGTGGCGGGATTCGCATTTCACGGTCCAGCCATCTTTCTTCCCCTGGAGAGAATTCGATGCGGATAGGAACACCCGGATTTATCGGGGCCCGATTAACAGAAGGCAGAGAGGCCAGAGGGCTCTCTCAGACCGCTCTGGCTGAACTCACCGGTATCAAGTCTCAGAGCATTTCGCATTACGAGCAGGGCAGGCAGTCCCCCAGCCCTGAAGCGCTGGAGTTGCTTTGCGAAGGCCTGCATCTGCCCGAGTGGTTTTTCCTGCGCCCAATCCTGCAATCACCGGAGATCACTGTCTTCGTTCGTGCGTCCGCCTTACCCGCTAAACCGGCGCGAACGAAGGCCGAACGGCTGATGGGATGGCTGAAAGAGATTTCCGTTTACGTGCGGCAGTATGTTGAACTGCCGGACCTTGCGATTCCCGATCTCCCCGTTGACGCGGCTGTGGCCGATGCCGGCAAGCAAATCGATTTCATCGCCGACCAGGTTCGGACCGCCTTCGGCCTGGGCTTCGGGCCGTTGGGGAATCTGGTCAGTATCCTGGAAGAAACCGGCTGTGAGGTTGCGAGGTGTTCTTTGGAACCGGAACTTGGAGGGTCCTGCTCGCAACTGGATCCGGGAATGGCAGGCATCCTTCTACGATCTGAGGAAACCCGCCCCACATGGGCGCGCTTCCATGCCGCGCATGAGTTGGGGCATTTCGTGATGCACAGGCGCTCTGCCGCCGGCCCGTTCGCGGACGCGCAGGCCGACCGTTTCGCGCGCGCCTTCCTGCTTCCCGAACGCATGTTCAGTCATGAGGTCTGGGCGCCCACTATAGATGCTTTGCTGACCCTCAAGAAGGAATGGCGCTGCCCCATCCCGGTGATGGTGTTGCGCTGCGGAGAGACGGGGGTCTTCGATGCCGATCAGGTGCGGCGCGCGCTGGTGAATCTTGCCCGCAGAGGCTGGAAGACAGCCGAGCCTCGCGAGAATTGCATTCAACCCGAGCCGCCCCAATTGCTGGCACGCGGCATTCGTCTGCTGCTGGAAGAGGGCCGGAAAACACCGCATTCCATGCTGATGGAGCTGGGCCTCCACGCGACTGATATAGAGGATTTAACAGGATTGCCGGGCGGATACTTTGCGGGGTACGATATGCACTCTCCCATCACTCCGCGGCTTCGCCGGCCGGATACCGGTGAAGCCGCCCGGGTGGGTTAAAACTGTTTCGGATCGATGCGCCACACGTTGTGATCGCGCAGATTCGAGAGCCAGACCGAGCCATGCCCGGCACGGATGGAATCGCCGCCATTGCCGGCCCACTGACGCACAACTTTGTTGGTTTCCGGGTCGATTTCCGAGATGGGAATCTGGAAGACCGTGGCCCAGACATGCCCGAAGCCAAACGCAATTTCCCCGCCGGTTCCGGGGACACCGACTTCAACGGAAGCCACAACTTTGCGAGTCTTCGTATCCACGCGTGAGACCGTGCCGTCGCCCTGATTGAGTGTCCAGACCGCGCCGGCGCCATAGGTGGCAAAGCGTGGGCCAGGTCCTGTTTCGATGGAGTCAGTCACCTTGTTCGTCCTGGCATCCACGCGCGTCAGCATATTCGCTTTCGGCGTTGTGACCCACACCGCGCCGTCTCCAAAGACGACCGATGCGGAGCCCGCCGGTATTTCCACCGTGGCCACCACTGCGTTCGTTTTTGGATCGATGCGTGAAAGCTTGCCATCCGGCACCGTAACCAGCCAGACCGCATCGCTGCTGGTCGCGATGCCGCCTTCACTCTCGGCAGGCCCGATTGGAAGGGTGGCCGTCACCGCGTTGGTCTTCATATCCACTCTTGACAGTGTTTTGTCACCGCAGTTCGGAACCCAGATACTGCCGAAGCCAGCCGCCAGACCGGAGCAGGGGAGCTTTCCAACCTCCACCGTCGCAGCTACCTGATTGTTTTTTGGATCCAGCCGGTGAACCGAATTGGTGGGGCCGTTCGAGACCCACACCGCATCGTCCGTCAGCACCTGCCAGTCCGGTGTACCGCCCGTGGTGAAAACGGCTGCGGGGGTTATGGTGCTCATCTCGCGCTTCACGCCCGGAGTGCTGACGCCAGGGCGTGGCGGGCGTGGTGGCCCTTTCTTACGCTGTGCTGGGGCATCGGCTGGTGTTCCGGGCGCGGCTGCCTGCTGCGGTTGCTGGCCATACATCACCAGCAGGGGCACGGAGGCTCCGATCCAAAGGCAAACAGCCGTCTGTAGAAATCCGTTCAATCGCATAGAAGATGTTCCAGTTCCTTTATTCGGCCAGGGTGGCCAGCAGCAGCTTCGGATCGACCCGGGCGACCGTGCCCGCGCTCAGATTCGAAAGCCAGATCGCACCGCCGCCGGTGGTGAGGCCGCCGCCGCCCTCACCCCAGAACTGTTGCGCGACAGTTTCCGCTGTCGCATCGATCCGTGTCACAGGGAAGCCGTTCATGGTGACCCACACAAAGCCCATTCCGTAGGCGATTGCGCCCTCGGCGTTTGGCACCAATAACTCAATTGACTTCGTGACTTTGTCCGTCTTCGGATCTATCCGGTCGACCTTCCCGTCCTTGCCGCACAGCACCCAGATGGACCCCTCGCCGCTCGTGATGCTCAGCGGGCGCCCTGCCACTTCGATCCGCTTATCCACCACGTTCGTGGCCGGATTGATCTTCAGGATCCTGTTCTGCTCGGGGCAGGCAAGCCAGATTGCAGTCTCGGCGAAGATCATACTGTTGCAGCCCACAGGCAGGCGGATTTCGCCCACTACGGCGTTCTGATCCGGGTCGATGCGCGAAAGCGTTTCTCTGTTGTCTGTAAGCAGCCAGATGCTGTCTGTGCTCGCCGCAACGGAACCCCTGATGTCTGCGGCGCCGGACGGAACGGTCGCGGTGACTTTAAAAGTTTTCGGGTCGATGCGCTGTAATGCGCCATCGCCACACGTGGGAACCCAGAGGCTGCCAAATGCAGAGACCATGCCGCCGCACGGTTTCTTCAGGCCGGCGATCGCTTCGCCCACTTTGTTGGTTTTCGTGTCGACCTTATCCAGCTTGTCCGCTGCAGGAATGTACAGAGTGCCTGCGACTGCTGCGCCGCCACCGCCGCGTCCACGCCCGGCGCCTCCACCTGCACCGCCGGCGCCTCTGCCATCGCCGGCGCCTCTGCCATCGCCGGCGCCTCCTGCTGCAGGGCTGTCCCCTGCAAAGAAGATCCACGACGGCTTGCCTGCGGCAGGCACTGTTGCTTCCGCAGTTACCCCGGAATAAGGAATCTGTATGCCCGGAGTTTTTACGCCCTGTTTCGGGGCGACCGGGACGGCGGCGCCCTTTCCGGCTTTCTGAGGCTTATCACTGGCTCCCCCTGCCTGTGCAGCGGGGCTTGAAAACGATAAAATGGCGACTGTAAGAGCGGCACCGGTGAAGAAATGCATGCGGATGTTCGCACCTTCTTCCTTCTGCAAGGAATGATTTGGAGTTGTGCCTGACGGGGGAATAGACAGCGAAATCCGACGGGGATCCGCGTGCGACGAGGATCTTTCATTGTAACCGACATGCTCTGTCAGGCTGACCGAGTCAGCCACGCCCGGATTACTGCCGATCTTCATACAATCCACGAGACCCCGCACCAGGAAGGCGGTTCCAATGATGAACAACCTGGCTCCAGTCACATAGCCCCAGATCCACGTCGGGTCATGGCGAATGTTGACTGCGATGAAGATGGACGCGCAGAGCCAGAGCGCGGCGCCCTGTCACGCTTCCCGGCGTGCAAACGGGCGGCCCGTATATTTGCCCGCAACCCCGGCGTTGTAGATCACCTGGACCGGATCGCCGGACTTGCCTCATGGGTGTAGATCTGGCAACACACATCGGGATGTGCGGGGACCAGCGTCTCTGACAGATCTCTCGCGTTCGCAAGGTCATCACAGATCGCGGCGGAATCCTCGCCGTTCGCCACAAACCGCCCCTCCGGACCCCGAGCGACATGCGTTGGCGCGTCATACTTGAAAACTGCATATTGACCGGCGTGAATGACTTCCGACCAGTGCGCCGGGCTGCGCCGGGATCATAGACCAGGGTCCACTTCATCGGTCGCGCTTCCCCTCTAAACCCGGCACACAGGCTGATAGAATCGGCGCACAGTTCGCCACTAAAATTCCGAGGAATGAAACCATCATGTTTTCGATGAAAGCCGCGGCCCTTCTTTTGTTGCCATGCGCCATTATCCCCGCCCTGCTGTGGATTGCACAGCAACCCGTTCGTGCTCAGGCACCCTCGCCCAGACCCGCCGCGCCGGGCGCCGCCTCAGCCATCTATCCCGAGTATCAGCCCGACGACAACGCCGGTTTCGTGCCCATCTTCGACGGTAAGACCATGAAGGACTGGGACGGCGATCCGACCTTCTGGCGCGTCGAAAACGGCGAGATCATTGGCGAGACCACGCCGGAAAAAGTAGTGAAGGTGAACAACTTTCTAATCTGGCGCGGTGGTAAAGTCAAAGACTTTGAGTTGAAGGTGGAATTTAAACTCAGCGGCACGAACAGCGGCATCCAATATCGAAGTGTGGAACTTCCCGATGTCGGAAAGTGGGTGCTGAAAGGCTATCAGGCCGATATGGATTTTACGAACGGCTACACGGGTAACCTGCATGAGGAGCGCGGGCGCAAACCCGGGCACGTGGTGCTGGCAAGCCGCGGTCAGGTCACGCGCATTACTGACGGGCCGAAGTACAAGTTGCTCGCCACCATCGGCGACAGCACATTACTTCGAGGCGTGGTGAATGTGACCGGCTGGAACAGCTATCACATCATCGGTCGCGGACCGGTCATGATCCAGATTCTGAACGGGCAATTAATTAGTGCAACTATCGATGAGGATTCCAAAAACTTCGTGCCGGAAGGTCTTGTCGGATTCCAGATGCACGTGGGGCCGCCCTTCAAAGTTGAATACCGCAACATTCTCTATCGTAAGTTGTAAGTACGTTTAACTGATCTCACAAGGGAAAAAGAGAACCACGGCCTGAGAAGTTTTCTCAGCGTGGTGAGGGCGGGTGAATTAAGTGCACAGAAAATTCGACTTACTACCCGGCTGAATGACAACTAACAAATCTCCTTTTTGGCCTAAGTCTAGGGCGGAGACAGGGTAAGTCAAACACCAGTCACAGGGTCTGACCAGCACTATACAGATTGGGCTTCTGCTGAGTGTAATTGCCCTTGATTTTTCCCGGGCCGCCCACCTCGTTTGGCCGTTCCCATGCAGGTCAGTGGGCATGGATACACGCACACTCGTTGCAACATTCAATGACTACAGCACAGCGCGGCAGGCTGCGCGGGAACTCGAAGACAACGGGGTCCCCCCGGATGCCGTGCACATCGATTCCAACCAGAAAACCGCCGGCGCGGGTTCGACCGGCTACTCTAATGAGGAGCATCATAAATCCGGTTTTTCTTCGTGGTGGAACAGCCTGTTCGGTTCCGATGACGATACGGAGCGCACTGGCTACGAAAGCGCCATCGCA
This sequence comes from Bryobacterales bacterium, assembly GCA_030838885.1. Lineage (GTDB taxonomy): Bacteria > Acidobacteriota > Terriglobia > Bryobacterales > Bryobacteraceae > BOG-234. The sequence continues at coordinate 7,255 of JAUZEU010000332.1, forward strand.
GGCGGCGGCACAATTCTTCGCGCCACTGTCCCCGCGGGCATGGTCGATTCCGCGGTCACTATCCTGAATCGCTACGGAGCCGTCGACATCGACCGGCGTTCGGGCACAGTAGACCAGCGGACTGCATCCGCCGGCACAGGCACTGCTTTATCCGGAGCTGTCAATGAGGCAATTGAAGTCGTCGAGGAAGAGTTACAGGTAGGCAAGCGCGCCATCCGACGCGGCGGAGTTCGCGTCTACAGCCATGTAGTAAGCCAGCCCGTGCAGGAACAGGTCAGGCTGCGTGAAGAACGTGTCAATGTGGAGCGCCGGCCGGTAGATCGCGAAATCAGCCCTGAGGAAGTCTCCGCCCTGCGCGATCAGACGGTCGAGGTGACGGAAATGGCGGAAGAGCCCGTCGTCGCCAAACGCGCGCGCGTTCGTGAAGAAGTGGTGGTCGGAAAAGAAGCCACCGAGCGCACAGAAACCATTCGCGATAATGTTCGCCATACCGAAGTCGAAGTGGAGCCGCTGGGGCAGGAAACCACCGGCGCTGCTTCGTCGCAAACGGGCACGGAATCTGGCCGGAATCCGGTCAGAGCGACGGGCTTGTCCCCGAGCGCGCCTTCGCCCGGAGTGATGTCGGGTTTTGGTTCCACTGCAGGTTCCGGAACGCTGGCTGGGGATGCCACTGCCGGTTCCGGAGCCCGTGACTTAACCCCCGATTTTAATACACACTTTGAGCAGACCTACGGCACGGGTTCCAATTTCGAGTCGATGCGCCCTGCTTACGAATACGGCTACACGAGTGCCGGAGACCCCCGCTATAAGGGCAAATCGTGGGATCAGGTGGAAAACCAGCTGCGCTCCGATTATCAGACCAGAAACCCTGAGAGCACCTGGGAGCGAGTGAAAGATGCCGTCCGCCATGGCTGGGAAAAAGTTACTGGCCAGCGCTGAGGTGGTATAAGGTCTATCTGCAATGGAAGACGAGAACACGCAGGAACGTATGGTGCCGGTGATCGAAGAAGAACTCGTCACCGGCGCCCATGCCGTTAAAACCGGCTCGGTGCGGGTGCATAAAGAAGTTGAGCACTTTCGGAAAAACGTGGAGATGCCAGCCATGCGGGATGTGGTGAGCGTCAACCGGGTTCCCGTCAACCAGGTGGTAACGTCGGCGCCTGAGGTCAGGGAAGAGGGCGATACGCTGATTGTTCCCGTACTGGAAGAAGAGATCGTAGTGGAAAAGCGGCTGGTTCTAAAAGAGGAAATTCATATTCGCAGGCGCCGCATTGAAGACCGCGTAACCAGGTCTGTAGAGCTTGACCGCGAACACGCCACCATCGAACGGCTCGACAGTGAAGGCAATGTCGTCGCCACCTCAAGCCCGACGCGGTCAGATCTGCCGCAGTCGGGCCTGTTCAGCAAACACAAAAACATTCTTAAATAACCGGTGCGCCCGCCTTACTCATGTTGAGACATTCGCGACATGATGAGGGCGAGCGCGCCCGCGCCAAGACCCTGCACCAGAGTCGGATGCTGGGCATAGAATTCACTGGCTTTGTCGATTATTGACGGGTCCTGTTTCTCCGCATGCTCCGAAAGCTGCTGTACCACCTCCGGAGAAACCTGATGCGCCTGTTCGGGAGTGACTGACGTGCGACCCTGCAGCATGGATGTGAGCCCACCGAAGACCGATCCCGTTAAAGCGCCGGGGCCAGCTGCTCCCAACAACTGATTCAAAATACCGGCCTTCTGCGAACCGTTTGAGTTTTGGAAAAGCTGAGATACCATCTGCCCGAAAGGGGGCGTCTGGTTGGAGCGGAACGCGTCGCTCAAGCCGCTGGAGACTGCGGCCTGAGGAGCTGCCTGAGCGACCTGACTGAAATCCCCCTCAACATTCGCCGTTGGCGAAGTGGCTTGCCCGCCCTTATACTGCTGCAAAAGATTGCCAACCTCGTCCATGAGTCCCATCGCGTTATGTCTCCTTCATCAGGGAACTATTAAGTGCGGTGGGCCACAGCGTGATACACCACCAGGAAGAGAATGGAACCGATCACAGCGACAAACAGGCTGTAGAGGTTCAATCCGGTGACAGGGGCAGCGCCCAGCATGCTAAAGATCCAGCCGCCTACGATAGCTCCGACAATCCCCAGGATGATGTCCAGAAACACTCCTTCACCGCGCTTGTTCACAATCTTGCTTCCGATGAAGCCAGCGATTAGCCCCAGAACGATCCACGCTAGAAATGACATATGCTCTCCTTAAATGTTTGTTCCGCGACCGGGAAGCGGTGGCGGTGCAGTAGAGAGAGCACTTGAAACGCCGTTCCCAGGCGGAGACGGTGTGGATTGCTAC
>JAUZEU010000367.1 GCA_030838885.1 Bryobacterales bacterium
GATAGTGATGGCAGTAACTGCACGCTCCATTTTTAAGGCGTGGAGCAGTCCCCGGTTCTGATCCTGCCAGCTTGTTGAGGTGTAGAGATTACCCGCGAGACGCTCGGCCTGCGCGGCAACTGCTGGCGCAAGGTAAAGATCGTCAAGGCGGAGCTCAATGGAGTTCACCAGGTCACCCGCGCCAGTCAATTTCTGCACAGAGGTCATGGGGGCGTAAGCCCACAGCTGATCAATTTCAAAGAAACCGGACTCGAAGATGCCCACCACGCGGAAACGCTGGGATCTCGGCTCGGGGCCAAAGGGAGTCAGCCTGCCTTCCGGACTGATCAGTGTGGCAACGCTGTCAACGCTCAGGCCGGCGTCCTCCGCGAGTTTGGAGCCGAGGATAACGGCGGGAAGACCGCCATCGTTATCCGTGAGGCGGCTCAGAGAACCAGCTTTGAGGTGCTTCAGCATGTCGCTGGTAGTGATCTCGCTGCGCACGTCAATGCCTTTGAGTACGACACCTTTGGTTTGAGCTCCGCGCAGGAACACCTGATCATAAAGGACCGGTGCGGCTGCGATCACATGGGGAATTCCGCGGAACCTGGTGAGCAGTTCACGCCAGTTTGCAATTCCCTGCCCTGAATCTTTCCGGACGATGTTGACATGCGCGGTGGCGCCCAGCAGGTTGCGCTGGAGGGTATCACGGAAGCCATTGTTTACGGCGAGAGCAATGATGAGCGCCATCACGCCGGCCGCGACCCCTGCAATCGAGATGAAGGTGATTACCGAGATGACTTTTTCTTTGCGGCGAGCCCTGAGATAACGGCCGGCTACGAAGAGCTCGAAAGAGTTCATGGTTCCAGGCGGCGCAGCTTATCGGCGATGCCGATTTCGCCTTCAGGCCGCAGCAGGGGGAACAGGATCACGTCGCGGATCGACTGTGAGTTGGTCAGCAGCATGACAATTCGGTCGATCCCCAGGCCTTCACCGGCAGTAGGTGGCATTCCGTAAGACATGGCCCGAAGGTAGTCCTCATCCATCTGGTGCGCTTCATCATCGCCGCGGTCACGCATTTGCAACTGGCCGTCGAAGCGGCGGCGCTGTTCCATCGGGTTGTTGAGCTCAGTGTAGGCGTTGCCGATTTCCATGCCGGCGATGAAAATTTCGAAGCGGTCAACCATCCCGGGGTCATCCGGGCTGTTATTGGCAAGCGGCGAGACCTCTATGGGGAACTCATAAATGATGGTGGGCTGAACAAGTTTCTTTTCCGCGTGTATCTCGAAGAGATGGGCGAGAGCTTCGCCTGGCGTAACTTTGCCCGTGGCGCTATGCAGCCATTCAGGATTGCGAATATCTTCCGGAGACGGTTTATGATCGCCGTCCCAGAATTCCAGCACCGCTTCGCGCATGGTGAGGCGGCGCATGTTGCCGAAGTCGAGTTGGAGATCGCCGAAGGGGACCAGAGTACTTCCAGTCGCATCAATGGCCACCTGACGGAGCAATTCCTCGGTGAAGTCCATCAGGCCGCGGTAATCGGAATATGCCTGGTAGAACTCCACCATGGTGAATTCAGGGTTATGGCGCGTAGACACGCCTTCGTTGCGAAAGTTGCGATTGATTTCGTAGACGCGTTCGAGACCGCCGACGATCAGCCGCTTGAGGTAAAGCTCGGGCGCAATGCGGAGGTAGAGGTCCACGTCGAGCGTGTTGTGGTGGGTGACGAAGGGCCGGGCTACTGCGCCACCATACACCGGCTGCATCATGGGCGTTTCTACTTCGATGAAGCCTCGCTCTTCGAGCTGGCGGCGGATGGAGGAGATCACTTTCGCGCGCGTCACGAAGACGTCGCGCACCTCGGGATTGGAGATGAGATCGAGATAGCGCTGGCGATAGCGGGTCTCGACGTCTTCCAGGCCATGAAACTTTTCCGGCATGGCGAGAAGCGTCTTCGAAAGGAATTCGAGGGTTTCGACATGCAGGCTGAGTTCGCCGGTGCGGGTGATAAAGAGGTAGCCCTCGGCACCGATGATGTCACCAATGTCGAGCAGATTGAACAGCTGATAGTCGCGCTCGCCAACCGCATCCTTCTTGACGTACAACTGAAGCCTGCCGCCGTTTTGCTGCAGGTGCATAAAGGCAGCTTTGCCCATGCGGCGGATGGTCTGAATGCGGCCGGCGATGCGGACGCGAACTTCGGGGTGCAGTTCTTCGGCGGTCTTACCGGCGTACTGAATTAGAATTTCCGGAATGGTATGGGTAAAATCGAAGCGCTTGCCGAAAGGTCGGTAACCGAGGGCTTCGATTTCACGTACGCGCGCAGCGCGCTGCTCAAATAATCCGTCTTCCAGCGACAATCCTGGTTCTCCTGTGGGGTGCCCGAGGTGGGTAATTAGTTATTATAGGTGTTCGTCCAAAACACCACCTCGTGAACCGGTCTCTCTCCATTATTGTGCCCGCTTACAACGAAGAAGCGAGGCTCCCGGACAGTCTCCGTCGAATCGAAGAATACGTAGAACAGACAGGCTGGGACTTTCATGAAATCCTGGTTGTGGATGACGGATCGACCGATGGTACGTTTGGCGCCGCGACAGGTTTTGCAGCCGGAAACCCTAATATTCGCGTGCTGAGGAACCCGGGCAACCGGGGCAAAGGGTATTCGGTGCGTCACGGGATGCTGGAGGCAAAGGGTGATTGGTGCCTGTTCACCGATGCCGATCTCTCCGCGCCCATTGACGAGCTTGACACTTTGTGGAAGGCGTTGTGCCGGGAGGAAGCAGATATCGCGATCGGTTCGCGGGCGCTTGACCGGTCGCTGATCGGGGTGCATCAGCCGGGCATTCGGGAAAGCGCGGGCAAGTTTTTCAATCTGGTGATGCGGCTGACGGTTGGGCTTCAGATTGCCGATACTCAGTGCGGGTTCAAGCTTTTCCGGCAGGACGTTGCGCGGGAGGTTTTCTCGCGGCAAACGCTGGACGGTTTTGGATTCGATGTCGAAGTTTTGTTTGTTGCGAAAAAGCTTGGCTACAGGACGGCGGAGGTGCCGGTCCGATGGAACCATGCCGAGGGCAGTAAGGTGGGGATGTTCACGGGGCTGCAGGCGTTTTCGGAACTGGCCATGGTTCGGTGGAATAACCTTCGCGGTCTCTACCGATAGGGCGCGGGGTCCGGAATCGTGAATGGCAGGCGGGGCATCTAAGTCGGCATGAAGATACCTGGGATCCATCACGTGACGGCGATTGCCAGCGACGCGCAGCGCAATCTGGATTTCTACACGCAGGTGCTCGGGTTGCGGCTGGTAAAGCTGACGGTTAACTTTGACGATCCGGGAACGTACCATTTTTATTTTGGTGACGAGGCTGGGCGGCCGGGCACTATTCTGACCTTCTTTCCGTGGGCGGGAGCGCGGCCTGGGCGTCACGGGTCTGGCGAAACGGCTGCGGTGTCGTTTGCAGTGCCTTCGCTTGCGGGCTGGGCGAAGCGGTTGCCCGCGACGCAGACCGGGACGCGGTTTGGGCAGGATTACCTGTCGTTTGCAGATCCGGACGGGATGGCCGTGGAGCTTGTGGAAACCGGGGGCAGCGGGACTGCGATTATCGGATTTCATGGCGTTACGCTTGCGGAGACAAGACAGGATGCGACGGCGAAACTGCTGACCGAGGTCTTCGGATATGAGCTGGCGGCAACTGACGAGAACCGGTTCCGCTATGTGGGGTCGGCCGGGAACACGGTGGATTTGCTGATCCAGCCGGAGCTGAGGCGCGGCTTCCAGGGCGCCGGGACCGTCCATCATGTGGCATTTCGCGCGGAGACGGATGAAATCCAGAGTGCGTGGCTGCTGGACTTGGCCAACAAGGGGTATCAAACGACGCCGATATTGGACCGACAGTACTTTCACTCGATTTATTTCCGGGAGCCGGGTGGTGTCTTGTTTGAGATCGCTACGGACCCGCCCGGATTTGCCACTGACGAAACGCTCGCGACGCTGGGCACTCATTTGAAACTTCCGCCGTGGCTGGAACCGCGGCGCGCTGAAATTGAGGCGACCGTGCCTAAACTGGAGCTTCCGACTTATGCCTGAATTCATTCATCAGTTCGTGAAGGGGACTTCGCCTGTCACGATTCTTGCACTGCATGGCACCGGCGGAGATGAGAACGACCTGTTGCCTATCGTGCGCTCGCTTGCGCCAGGCGCCTCGGTGCTGAGTCCCAGGGGAAGGGTTTCAGAACGCGGGGCATTTCGTTTTTTTGCGCGGCTGGCCCCGGGTGTGTTCGACGAGAAAGAGATCCGGGTGCGCGCGGCGGAACTGGCGGAGTGGATCAGCTCAGCCGTGACGGAGCATGGGCTCGATCCGGCGCAGATTTATGCTCTGGGCTACTCGAACGGGGCTAATATCGCGACGGCGCTTATGCTGCTCCATCCGGGCGTCGTTAAGGGCGCTGTTTTGCTGAGGCCGATGGCGGTGATTCGTCCGGAGCCGCTGCCTGCTCTGGCGGACGCACCGGTGCTGCTTGTCGCTGGCAATCAGGATTCAACGATGCAGGCTGGCGAGGCGGACAAACTGGGGCGGATGCTGGCAGAAGCCGGCGCGGCCGTCGATTTTGCAATGCAGGACGCGGGGCACGAACTGACCCCGCAGGACTTTACGCTCGTCAAGCGCTGGCTGGCTGAGCGTCTCGCGCAGGCGACAGGTTCACCAGCACTTCGTTGAGCGAGCCCTGGCGATAGCCCTCGAGGTCGAGTGTCACGTACTTGTAGCCGAGGGCTTTGAAGATGGAGGTGAGCTTGCCCGCAGCTTCCAGATTCAGAGCCTTCGGGAGTTCTTCAGGGGCGATTTCGATACGGACCAGTTCTCCGTGGAAGCGCGTGCGGAACTGCCGGAAGCCGAGGGCTTTCATTTCTTCTTCGCCCACTTCGACTGTTTTAATGTTCTGGATGGTTACGGGTGTTCCGTAGGGAATGCGGGAGCTTAGGCAGGCGGCAGCAGGACGGTCCCAGGTGGGCAGGCCGGCGCGGCGGGAGAGTTCGCGGATTTCGGCTTTGGTGAGTTCGGCATCCACGAGGGGAGCTTTGACGGAGTGTAGTTTGGCAGCGCGCTGGCCGGGGCGATAGTCGCCAAGATCGTCCTGATTCACCCCGTAGATGATGTTCGGGATGTTTCGTTTCCCGCTGATCTGGTCGAGAACCGTGAAGAGTTCGTCTTTGCAGTGGAAGCACCGATTCGCGTCGTTCTTCGTGTAGTCCGGATTGTCGAATTCGTGTGTTTCGACGTACTCATGGCGGATGCCGAACTGCTTTACGAATGCCTCGGCATCGACCTTGTGAGAAGCAGGGATAGACGCGGAATCGGCAGTGATGGCGAGGGCGGAATCTCCCAGCGCCTGTTTGGCTGCCCAGGCGAGATAAGCGGAATCGGTGCCGCCTGAATAGGCGACGATCACCTGACCCATTTCACGCAGGATGGCCAGTAGATTTTCCTGCTTGCTCTCAATCGC
>JAUZEU010000372.1 GCA_030838885.1 Bryobacterales bacterium
GCTCTGCGCGCCGATCGCAACTCCTGGCAAGGAAGTCATCGGTGTCCTGCAGATTCTCAATAAGAAAACCGGCAGTTTCACCCGTGAAGATCTGGATTTGCTGGAGTCCATGACCGCGCAGACTTCCATGACCCTCCGCAGCGCACAGGTCATGGAGCGTATGCTGGTGGCCCGGCAGGAAGAGTTGAAATTCCTCGACCTCGTCGCCGAGGTCACCTCGGATATGGACCTGAGCACCATGCTCTCCAAGGTCGTCTCCGAAGCCGCCCGTATGCTGCAGGCCGATCGCGCCACGCTCTTTCTCAATGACGACAAGACGAATGAGCTTTTCTCCCGCGTTGCCATGGGCGCTTCCGTCGGCGAAATCCGGCTGCCGAACACAGCCGGCATCGCGGGCGCGGTCTTCACCACCGGGCATGCCATCAACATCCCCTACGCCTATGCAGATTTGCGCTTCAACCCCGCGTTCGACAAGCGCACCGGATACTTCACCCGTTCTATTCTCTGCGTGCCCATCGTCAACAAGAACGGCAAGACTATCGGCGTTACCCAGGTTCTGAATAAGAAAGGGGGCCCGTTTACCGGAGAAGATGAGAAGCGCCTGAAGGTCTTCACCGCCCAGCTCGCCATCAGTCTCGAAAACGCCAAGCTGTTCGACGACATACAGAACATGAAAAATTACAACCAGGGCGTGCTGCAGAGCATGTCAAATGGTGTAATTACGCTGAACGAAGACAGCCGCATCGTGACCTGCAACCGCGCCGGTCTGCACATTCTGCGCGTCAATGCGAAAGACGTTCTGAAGCAACTCGCATCCGACTTTTTCGCGGGGCCGAACGCCTGGGTGCTGGAACACATCGCGGAAGTGGAAAAGACACTTCAGCCCGATATCACTATGGACGCGGCGCTGATGGCGGGCGAAGACAAGCTGTCGGTCAACCTCACCGTCCTCCCGCTGATGACGGAAGCCGAACCAGACAAGCCGGCCAAGAAGCTCGGCACCCTTCTGATGATTGAGGATGTCTCCAGCGAAAAGCGCATGAAATCCACCATGTCCCGCTACATGGACCCCGCTATCGCCGAAAAGCTTCTTGCGGGCGGCGAGGAAGTCCTCGGTGGAAAAAGCGTCACAGGCACCGTGCTCTTCAGCGATATCCGTGGCTTCACTTCCATCACGGAGGATCTGGGCGCGCATGGAACCGTCAGCCTGCTCAATGAATACTTTACGGTCATGGTGGACTGCATCCAGAAGCAGGGCGGCATGCTCGATAAGTTCATCGGAGATGCCATCATGGCCGTCTTCGGTCTGCCTCTGCCGCATGATGACGACGAGGACCGAGCCGTTCGCGCGTCCATTTCCATGATTACTGAACTCCGCCGGTGGAATGCACTGCGCGCTCAGGCCGGCAAGCGCCCGGTCGACATCGGCATCGGCCTGAATACGGATGTAATTGTGTCCGGTAATATCGGATCGCCGAAACGCATGGACTATACAGTTATCGGCGACGGAGTCAACCTGGCATCGCGCCTCGAAAGCGCCTGCAAAGAGTACGGCACTCGTATCCTGATCGCCGAGCATACGTTTGCCAAATTGCGCGGCACTTACCGGATTCGCGAAGCGGACCGTGTCATCGTCAAAGGTAAGTCTGAGCCTTCATCAATTTATGAAGTGCTCGACTACCATACCGACGAGACGTTCCCCAACCTTCGCCAATGCCTCGCCTGCTTCAAGGACGGGCTGACTTACTACAGGGAACAGGACTGGATCAGGGCTGAGTCGGCTTTCGGCGAGGCACTGCATCACAACCCGTCCGACAAGCTGACAGCTATTTACTTAAAGCGTATTTTGCAACTGCGCGCCACTCCTCCGGCAGAAGACTGGAACGGTGTCTGGGTAATGACCACCAAGTAGCCGGTGCGATCCCTAAGACGCCACAACTTCCTGTCGCAATGCCACCAGTGCAGTTCTCGCCCAACTCTTGACCGTTCCCAGAGGCTGCTTCATCTCAACTGCCATCTCGGTCTGAGACATCCCCTCGTAATAAGCGAGACGTATCACCTCTCGCTGGTTTGGCGGCAGCGACTCCACTGCTTTAGCCAATGACAACCGGAACGGAAACCCATACGAATCGAAGGTCAAAGATGCGGCAGGCACTTGCGCACCCTCAAATACCATCCTGCCCTGACTGATTCTGCCCTCAGTCGAGCGCAGATAATCGATTGCCCGGTTTCGCGCTACCGCTGTAATCCAGCCGAAAAGGCTGCCTCGTTGCGCCTGAAACAATCCAGGGTTCGACCATATCCGCAGGAAAACCTCCTGCACCAGATCCTCTGCTACGCCCTCATCGCCCGTGATTCTGCAGACAATTGCAAAAGTAACCTTGCCGAAACGGTCATACAATTCCCCCAGCGCCTCACCCTCGCGCGCTGCCAATCTCTGCACCAGCAAATCTTCTTCTGTCCGGTCCAGCCAGTTTCTCCTGTCGCTCTCACTTGTAACGAATCGTCCCATTACCATTGCATAAGCACGCGAGGCTCCAAACTGCTGAGCCTCTCACTTCATACCGATTTTGAACGTCTCCGCGTCAACGGGAGCTCCCTCGGTGGCAACCTCCGGATTCATCTTCGTCCCACCTTCTTCATAGCTCGAGATGAACTGATCCAGTTGCCGCTCAGCCTCCTCCTTCGCCATACCGTAGCGCTCCTGCAGTCGGCCCGCCAGCGCGGTCAGATTGCCTTTCGCTACGGCCAGATCGTCATCTGTAAGCTTGCCCCATTTTTGCGTCAAAGCTCCCTGCAGTTGCTTCCAGTTGCCTGCTGCCTGATCCCGGTTCATAAGAAATCTCCGTTTCAGTGCGTGTACAGCAAGCTGGTCACCATCCTCACATGAAGGCGTTAGCGATAGAATCTGTGTCAATGCGAAAATCCGCCGTCCTGCTCTGCCTCACCGCCTTCTCCTGTCTGGCCGCCGACCCTCCATCCCACCACGCAACCAAGGCGGACGTGGATCGCTGGATGACCGACATCTCCAACTGGAACCGCTGGGGCAAGAGCGATCAGATGGGCAGCGTGAATCTGATAACTCCAGCCAGGCGCAAGCAGGCAGCCGCCCTGGTTTCTGAGGGCGTTCCGGTTTCGCTGGCGCACAACACAGATACCAAAAAGGCCCCGGACAACGGCAACCCGTTCAAACTGAAAATGCTCGCCACCGGCCAGCATCCTGCCGGGCAGTTTGTCATGGACGATTACGAAGTGACTTATCACGGCCTGGCGCACACCCACATGGACGCCCTTTGTCACATGGCATGGAACGGCAAGCTGTTCAATGGTGTGCCCATAACGGCTGTGACCGAAGAGGGCGCTACACAACTGGCTATCACGGCGTTCAGGAACGGCATCTTTACCCGAGGCATTCTGGTGGACATCCCTCGTCTTAAGGGACTGCCTTATCTGGAGCCCGGCACTGCCATCTATCCGGAAGATCTGGAAGCGTGGGAAAAGAAGGCCAACGTGAAAATCGGAGCCGGTGATGTGGTCTTCATCCGGACCGGCCGCTGGGCGCGCCGCGAGGTGAAGGGCCCATGGGATCCCGCTTCCCTGGCCGGCCTCTATGCCACCTGCGCAAAATGGCTGAAAGACCGCGATGTGGCGATGGTGGGCAGCGACGCCGCAACCGACGTGATGCCTTCGGGCGTTGAGGGCGTAGTCCAGCCGATGCACCAGTTGCTGCTGATCGCCATGGGTACTCCCATCTTCGACAACTGCGATCTGGAGACGTTGGGCAACGAGGCCGCAAAGCGGAATCGCTGGGCCTTCCTGCTCACAGCGTCCCCCATGGCCGTTACGAATGGAACCGGTTCACCTCTGAACCCGATTGCGGTGTTTTAATGCGGTGCTATTTCAATGCAACTCGTTTGATGTGTTTGATCGCAGGCCTGGCGTTCGCGGCCGATAGCCATCACGCCACGAAAGCGGACATTGACAGGCTGATGACCGAGCTCTCCAACTGGGGCCGCTGGGGCAAAGCCGACGAGATCGGCACAGTCAATCTGATCACCGCCGCAAGGCGCACCGAAGCCGCTGCGCTGGTGAAAGACGGACTGGCCATTTCTCTCTCCCATGACGCACTCACCGAAAAGGCGCCCGACAACCCCGAGCCCTTCATCCACAAGATGAACTACACCGGCGCCCACCCCAATGGCGACTGGTTCATGGACGAGTACACTGTTCGCTTTCACGGCCTGGCCCACACCCACATGGATGCGCTGGCGCACTCCGCGTGGAAGGGAAAGATGTACAACGGCTTCCCGCAACTGGATGTTACCGAGCAGGGTGCTAAGGAACTGGGCATTACGGGCTTCCGCAATGGCATCTTTACGCGGGCCGTGCTGGTGGATATTCCGCGCCTGAAAGGTGTTGCCTCGCTCGAACCTGGTACGGCGATTTATCCGGAAGATCTGGATGCGTGGGAGAAGAAATCGGGTGTCAGAATCGGCAGCGGCGACGTCGTTTTTATCCGTACGGGACGGTGGGCCCGCCGCGCTGCCAAAGGTCCCTGGGACCCTTCGCGCATCGCCGGCCTGCATGTCTCGTGCGTTGCGTGGCTGAAGAAGCGCGATATCGCGATGGCCGGGAGCGATGCGTGTCTGGACGTTCTGCCTTCCCAGGTAGACGGCGTGATTCAACCGGTACACCAGTTGCTTCTCATCGCGATGGGAACACCGATTCTCGACAATTGCGATCTGGAGACAGTGGCCGTGGAAGCTGCCAAACGCAATCGGTGGGCATTCCTGCTGACGGCTTCCCCGCTGACTGTCCGCGGCGGTACTGGTTCGCCGCTGAATCCCGTAGCAGTTTTTTAGGATTCTGCCGAACTCGCCCGGGGGCCGCTCCGTATAATAAATGCAAAGAGGTGCCGATTTGTTCATACGGAGTACCGCGCTGATTCTCAGCGCCAGTGGGCTGATGTTTGCCGCTGCGCCCGCCCCCACTTTCAGCAAAGACGTTGCGCCCATTGTGCAGCAGCACTGTCAGACCTGCCATCGTCCCGGTGAAGCGGCCCCGTTCTCCCTGCTCACTTACAAAGAGGCGCGCCCCTGGGCCTCCAGCATTAAAGAGGCCGTGACTTTGCATAAGATGCCGCCATGGTTCGCAGATACGCACTACGGCAAGTTCCGGAACGATCGCACCATGTCCCAA
>JAUZEU010000379.1 GCA_030838885.1 Bryobacterales bacterium
ATCTTCCCCGAAACCTTGTCCCGGCCCAGCGCCGTAAGCTGGTCGAAAGTGTTCACCGCAACTACATCGGCTGTGATGCCCGCGGCTGGCGTGCCGACACTCATCCCCAGCCCCAGCATGGTGAGCGGCTTCTGGATCGGATCCACCAGGAAAGCAGATTCCTTACCCCTGACCCAGTGCGGGACTTTGACAGGCGGCGTCTGAACGTTCTCCAGACCGGCTTTCTTCATTTCGGCAGCAGCCCACTCGATGGCCCGCTCCAGAGATTCCGAGCCGCTGACACGATTGCCGATCCGGTCGCACAGGTACTGCAGGCGCCGCAGGCCTTCCTGATCGGCCAGCGCTGCTGCGATTAGTCTCTTCGATCGTTCACTGTATTGGCTGGCAATCCAGGATGGCTGAGCGGAGGCGTACTGAGCTGCCGCGAGGGCGCCTGCAATCGACAGAAGCGGCAACGTTCTTCTCATCAGAGAACTCTAACACGTGAAAACCCGCACATGCCGGTCAGGCCATAGGGTGCCTTCAGGAATTCTTCAGCATGGCGCGGTACCCTTTAGGACGTCTTCTGAAAGGACTTGGTTAGCCATGAAATTTCTTCCTGCTGTGGCACTTGCAACGCTGGCATTGGGAGCCGCGGCATTCGCCGCCCCGCCCGCTTACAAGGTAGTCAGCAAAATCAAAATCGGTGGCGGCACCCGCTGGGATTACGTTTACATTGACAGCGCGAACCACAGGCTCTACGTTTCCCACGGCACGCAGACCGAAGTTGTCGACACTACGACTGACAAGCTGATCACCACTATTCCGGACACCAAAGGCGTGCACGGTATCGCCGTGGCTGACGATCTGGGCAAGGGTTTTATCAGCAACGGCCAGACGAATGACGTGACCATTTTCGATCTCAAAACAAGCAAAGCTACCGGCAACGTGAAGACGGGTGCAAACCCGGATGCCATCATCTATGAGCCCGTGACCCATCGCGTGCTCACCTTCAACGGCAAGAGCAATGACGCCACCATTTTCGATGCGAAGACCGGCGAGGTCTACGCCGCCGCATTGCCCGTGGGCGGCAAGCCCGAGTTCGCACAGGTGGACGGTAAGGGCCACGTCTACGTCAATATCGAAGACAAAAATGAAGTGATCGAAATCAACGCGAAGGATGCGACCGTAGCCAAGCGCTACTCGATCGCGCCTTGCGATGGTCCCAGTGGTCTCGCGATCGATTTGAAGAAAAACAGGCTGTTTTCCGTGTGCAACAAAGTGATGGCCGTCAGCGACCCTTCTGCAGGTAAGGTTGTTGCGACCCCCGCGATCGGCCAGAACCCTGACGGTGTGGCTTTCGACGACGGCTATGCGTTCAGCGCCAATGGCAAAGACGGCACCATCTCGATGGTGGGCGAAACGGCTCCGGGCAAGTGGGAGACTGTGGCGACCATTCCGACCCAGCCGGGTGCGCGCACCATCGGCGCAGACCAGAAGGCGCACAAGCTTTATCTGCCCGCGGCGGAAATGGGTCCTGCACCGGCTGGTGGCGGACGCGCTCAGGCCTTGCCCGACAGTTTTTCGATCATCGTCGTTGGCAGATAGTCGGCCTTTCGGCCACAGCACATATATTCGAATAGAACGCCCTGACAGCGAGTTTCGCGGTCAGGGCGTTTGTTTTTGATGCCTGCACAAACGTTTCCTCAATCGAAGTGAACTACCGGACTCCGGAGCACTTAGTCGTTTGACAGATACACGAGTACGATGTTGCGCTGAAAAGCATTCTGATGTGGCTGGCAGAAAATGTACTTGCCGAATTGACGGGTTTTGAAGTTAGACTTTGGCACAATGTCGAACTGCCGGAGGTACGCAGTCTCCGTGTCGACTTACCGGGCGAGACTGCGGACGGGCGGCTTGCTTACATCGAATTACAAAGCACCAACGACCCGGACATCGTCTGGCGAATGGCGGAGTACGCCTTTGCCCTTCGGCAGCGATTTGGCCGGTGGCCCGAACAGATGGTCCTTTATGTCGGGAAAGCGGCACTCAAGATGGAAGCGTGCATCGAGCAGCCGTTCATCACCTATCAGTGCCGAATCGTGAACATTTGTCAGATCGATGCGGAGCCGTTGCTTGCAAGCGACGGGCTTGACGCATCGCCCGGAGCGACCCCGGTGCGAGGGCGCAGGCCCTCGCCGATTTGACGCTCCTGGCGGGATTGAGGAAACTGGGAACAGTTCTCAAAGAGGAGATCAAGCAAATGCCGATACTCGATGACATCATGGACCACGATCTTCTGGGTCCGGAAATCAGGGAAGGCGAACGTCGCGGATATCAACGAGGGGAACAGGCCGTTGTTCTGCGCCAGATCGAAAAGCGCTTTGGAACTGTACCTTCATGGGCCTTACAGCGGATTGAGGTGCTTTCCGCACCCGATCTCGAAGATCTCGCCCTGCGCCTGCTGGACCCCTGCACCCTTGAGGAACTCCTCCCCAGGTCGAACTAACACCCGCGTCAACGTGCAATCTGATCGATAACGTATTTCCCATCGACAGATTTCTCTTTCGACCAATCGTGATACACGTGGCACGAAGAGCAGTTCGCGCCTGCCGATGCGCTGCCACCGGTATGACACTGACGGCAAACGCCGATCCCTGGCAGGAGCACATCAGACGACACCTTACTGGTCGCCCCGTTCGGATGGCACGACGCGCAGGTAAGGCCCTGATGGGCGGCATGATCGAAAGACGCCTTCCTGAACCATCGCGCGGCGACATGCGTCGGGGAAACTGCAGCCGCTTCTAACCCCGGCGAACCAGCAACCGAGGTGAAACTGTGGCAACGCCCGCAGGTTTCATCTATCAACTTCTTCTCATCGGCGGCAACCTTGAACTGCACCCACGCCGCCGCTGTCCTGGGCGTACCTTCCGTGCCCAGATCCGCCGGATGAGCGGCGACGTACTTCGTAAGTTGCTCAACAACAAACTTATGCACCACCTCCGGCTTGTCATGCGGGGCAGCGTCGCTGATCTTGTCGTCGACGGTCAGCGCGTGGCAGGGCATACAAGTCCCGGCGTAGGTAGGGATACTCATCAGAGCACGCGAAGAAACGTGGCTGTGCGGGTCGGACGTGGCGAGGCCCTGTGCCGTGTCCGCAGGCACGTGGCAGTCACCGCACTTCTGGCTCATTTCACCTGCGTGCTTCTGGTGATTGAAGCGCAAGCCTGTGCTGTCCTGCCGAGCCTTAACAGCCGTAAATTCAGGATGCGACTGGAAACTTTCCACATTTGCCGCGACACTTGTCTTCCCGGACTTTGTTTGTAAGTTGCCGTGGCACCCCGAGCAGCCATCGTCGCTCACCCTTGCGAGGCGCATAGTCCCCTGATGTTCCACATGGCAACTGATGCAGGCCGGCGTGAAGGTCTGCGATGCCTGGTGGACCGGTCCGTCGTGGCACGCAACACATTTCTGGTCCGCGACTTTCTTTCCGATTCCCGCGCTTGCGCCATGGCAAACGGCACAGTTCTTCCCTAAAAACGCGTGTGACGGCGTAAGATTTCCGGCTGTATACAGTGTCTGATTACGCGCAACGGCATACATTCCCAACCATGCGAGGCCTGCCAGAACGAATACAGCGGTCAGAATGCGGCGCCACTGCGGAATGGGATACAGCTTCCGCAGGTAAGTCCTGTCAACCCGTTGGCCTAACTTCTTCGTGTTTCGGATTCGCGCCATGGCTCCACTTAGTAATGAATTGCGACGAGCGCGTGTATGCCGCCCAGCACCAGCAGCGTGATGGAAAGCGGTACGTGCACCAGCAGCCAGGCATGCAGAAGGAGATACTTTCTCTTCTGAATGGTCAGTTGCCGCTCTTCCGCGCAAATACTTTCCAGGTCTCCGATCGGCTCATGGACAGCAAGCGGCAGTTGCCGTCGCAGCGCATCGAAGAACGAGTTTGCTTTCTCCGCGCTTGCCAGCGGCGAGCGCCTGCTGTCCGGATCCCGGAGAAACGGCAGAATCTCGTTGTTGTACACCAGCCGGATATTTGACTGCTGGCCTTCTGTCAATTCGACAGATTCCACCTCGCTCTCAACCGTTGCGAGCGCCGCGCCTGACCCGGCGGACACCAACACCGCCCCACTCGCGACTGCTTGGCAAAGGCCTTCCACAATCCCGCTGGCCTCCTGCCGAAGCTGTTCGCGCACTTCCGGTATTTGTTCGTAGATGGTCTCCATCGGCACCGACGCCGTCAGGCGCTTCGGAACAAAGTGCTGCAGCAATGCCCCCGTGACGCCACTCAGAACCGTAATCACCAGCAAAGTCATGAGAACAAGAGTCAGGGGCCCCCGTGCCGCGAACGCCGAGTGAAGCAGAATCATCGGAACACTCAGCGCACCCATCCACAGATGACCGCGCATCCACGCCTGCGCGCGCCCCACGCGCCATAATGGTCGCTTTTTCCGCGCGCCCATCAAACCGGCATACAGCATCATTGAGTAGCCGAGGACTCCGTACAAAAGCCCGGGCCACGTATTGCCGCCAGGTCCGCCTGGCTGATATAACGCATAGGGGACAAATCCAATCACCGCGACCGCCAGAATTATCGCGCTCGCAATCGCCCACCCACGATGTGATTCGTCAATCCGCATCGGCTGCGCTCAGCGCATGCTCCTGTGCGGATCCCCCGGCGTGACAAACGGACTATCGGCGTCGGCCGAACTGATCAGGTCCCGGAAGAACTGGTTTGGATCGACGCGTTTGGCTGCATCGTGCGGGCAGGCGTAGACACAACTGGGCTCAGGCAGATCGGCGCAAAGGTCGCAGGCCGTAGCCTTGCGGTTCGTCACCACCGCCTTTTGCGCGCCCTGATCGGGCATGTCGTGCATCGTGATGTTGCCATACGGGCAATTCCGCGCACACAGACCACAGCCCACGCACCAATCCTCAATCACCGTCTCAAGCGAGTTGCGGCGGCGAATCGAGCCCACAGGACATCCGATCATGCAGAGAGGATCGCGGCAGTGTCTGCACGACGTGGGAACCAGGTATTTATCGAACCGCAAACCTTCGCGAACCAGGCGAGTAACGCCTTCGTGCGCGTCCGAGCAGGCCTTTACGCACTGGTCGCACCGCGTGCACTTCTCCAGATCGATCACCAGCAGGCTGTTGGCTTCCATCAGCCCCTGATTCAGGAACTTCTCCAAAGAAATGGCCGAAACAGCCGCGGAGTGACGCTTGTTGTGCAGTTCACGTTCGCTTGCGATCCTGCGCAGACTGAAGGCAATCTCCGGGAAACGCTGCATCATTTCTTCGAAGTCTTCTGAACCGATCCGCACTACCTCCACACTGTCCAGCGCGGTCACGGTGAACGCATACGTGCCGCGCACAATCAGCCCGATTTCACCAAAGTAGCCGCCCTTGCCCTGATACGCCAGCACCAGTTCGCCGCCCGCGTGTTCCTCGACCATCTTCACGAAGCCGATCCGCACCAGATAGAAGTTCCGGGCCGGTTCACCCTGCCGGCACAGCACCTCACCCTTCGAATAACGGATGAGTTCGACCTTATGCGCCATCTGCTCGATAAAGTCTGAACTCAGCGATGAAAACAGAGGTACGGTCCGGAGATGATCTTCCAGCGCCCGCTTTCGATAGTTCTTCTCAATCTCGGCGCGCAGGGTCTTGTTGCGCTGAATAACATCCAGCACGTTGCGGAGCATCTCCAGCATCACGCAATCGGTCCTCGCGCGGACCGTCGCAGAGCGCGGGTAGAGGCTCATACAGGTCATCTCGCCAAAGATATCGCCCTGGCCCAGTTCCGCAACAGGATTATCGAGCGACAAATCAACAACCGCGTCGATTGGAATGTTACCCGACGCCGCCCTGCTCGCAGCCGCCGAAGGCTTCTTCTTCGGCGAGAACACATTCGCGAACATTTCGATCAGGCTGGGCGCGCTTTCCGGTTCCGCCTTCTTCGACGACATAGAGGAAAGAAAGACTTCCACCTTGCCTTCGAGAATATAGAAAGCCGTGGAGCCGTAATCCCCTTCGCGGCAAATCACTTCACCTGGCTTGAAATGCCGCTTGATGACCGCGTTCTTGTTCAGTTCAAGGAATGTACCGGAAACCTTCTGAAAGAACGGCAAGGCTTTCAGTTCGTCTACGGCAACCGGATCGCCGCCAGGCAGCACCGTCCGGATCACGCTCTTGTTGGTAAGCGCGCCTGTCGGACACGACACCATGCACTCCCCACACGACACACACGAGGAGTTCCCCATGGGCCGGTTCAGATCAAACGATATCCCGGCGTTGTAACCCTTGCCGCGCCGCCCCAGCACATGATTCTGCCGGATCTCGTCGCACCCCCGAATACAGCGATCGCACAGGATGCAGGCTTCATGATCGACCGAAATGACCAGGGACGATTCGTCCTGTCCGCGCGGGGAGACGCGCTTGCTGAAGCGCGGCGACACGACTCCTTCCGCCGCAGCCTGCATTTCCAGTTCACAATCGCCACTGGCGCGCTGCCGTGCACACGGGCTCGGATGATCGGACATCAGCAGTTCAAGAATCATCCGCCGGTGTTTCCTGACCTTGTCATTGGCCGTGAACACCTTCATGCCGTTCTCGGCGGGACGGACACAGCTTGCCTGCAGGACCTTGTCGCCGCAATCCACCGTGCACACCCGGCACACACCAACCGGCCTTTCATTTTGTGCGTGGCAAAGGACCGGGATGCTGATCCCGTTCATGCGCGCGGCATCGAAGACCGAAGTCCCCGCTTCCACAACTACCGGCTTATCATCGATGGTCAGTTCAATCGT
>JAUZEU010000384.1 GCA_030838885.1 Bryobacterales bacterium
GCGTATCGTATGACGCCGCGGTCTTCGCAAGCGGCTCATGTGGATTGTGGCAGGTGAGACACGAAAGCTTGCCTTTGCTGTTGCGGAAACATGCGGCGCGGTGCAGGTAGGATGGCTGATGCCGCACGTTCCAGGCATTGCTCCAGTCCGTTTCGTCATCCAGATCACTCGCCTGGCGATGGCAGGCTCCGCAGAGTTGGTTCAGTTCGGTGGGCGTTAAGCGAGCGGGATTCTGAATTGTCCCCGGTGCGCCGCGGCGGTTCACATGAACAGAGCCGGGTCCGTGGCAAGCCTCGCAGTGGATCCCAGGTTCGGAGGGCTCCACCTTATAGCCAGCGGCCAGAGTTACAGGTCCGGTCGAATGGCAACGGAAACAGCGGAGCGCCGTTCCCACGGGGTCAAAAGTCCGGTACACTGCATCCTGCGATGTCGCATGGCCCGGCGTGATGCCCAGAGACTTTGTCGATGCGTAATAACTTAGTCCGTGTTCCGCGATGGTGTCCTCCGGTCTGACTTACCCAGGTGGTCGCTTTTTCACCTGCGCCGAATGCCCACTGGGCCTGAGTCGCCGGTGTGGGGCTACCGGCCTTTGCTGGCGCCAGAGCGCGGGCGTGTCCGGTCTTCGATTGCGATTCGAACTTCGCGCTGTGGCACGCCTGACAGGCCCTGCTGCCAACATACTGGCCCGCAAGAGGAGGCACCAGCAAGGTTGCCAGCGCCATCGCAGTACAGAAACAATTCGGGGTGTAGCTGCCAAGCCATCGCATAGGAATCAGCGACGCAAATTTTGCAGCCGCTGGAACTCTTTCATCTCTGCATCTGCCTTCGCCGAATCGCCGCGCTCGCGATAGATGCCTGCCAAACCGAAATGCGCCTGCCCGGCCAGCGTGCTTTCTTTATCACTCGCCAGCACGGCCAGCCACGCCTTTTCCGCAGCCGCTTTATCGCCATCGAGCGACGCGGCCCTGCCCAGCACATAGAGAGTGTCAGCCATACCCGGCGCAAGGCCACTGGCGCGTTCCAGTTCGTGCCGCGCATCCTTCACCTTGCCCTGCTGCAGCAGCGCGTTGCCCAGCCGGAAAGCGGCCTCGGGGTCGCCCGGCTGTAACTTCGTTTCGGCGCGAAATTCCGCTTCGGCCTTATTCCACTGCGCCCCCGCCGAGTACAACTCTCCCAACTCAAGATGCACACCCGGTGTGCCGGGCCTCAATCGCAATGCGTCGGTAAACTCCTTTTCGGCCGCCGCGACGTTGTGCAGCACTGAGTAAGTCTCTCCCAGAATCTGGTGTACGCGCGCCGATTCGGGATCCGTTGCGCGTAAGAGCTCGAAAATCTGCCGGGACAAGAGACCGCTCGCCCGCCCCAGGTAGTACATCGTATTCACATCGCCCGGTCGCTGTTCAAGTGCAGCCTGGAGGTTCGCTGTAGCTTCCGCCAGTTTGCCGACCTTGAGTTGGGCGACGCCGAGCGCATCGATGGCATGCACCTTTTCAAGATGCGGAATGGCCTCGTTCGCGTATCCCGCGGCAAGCAGCGCAAACCCCACCAACTGGTGCGCTCCGGGCAGATCCGGATTGAGTTCGAGGGCGTGTTTCAGTGGCGGAATGGCGCCCTGATAGTCGCCCGCCTGCATCAACGCCTGCCCAAGGCCCACAAACCCCGCAGGCATTTCAGGCGCGGCTTCCGTCGTGACGCGGAACTCGTTCACGGCCTCGGCCGCCCGGTTTTGATTGAGCGCATCCGCACCCGCTTTCAGATGCTGCAATATTTCAGGCGATGGGTTCTGCCATGCCAGCAGCAGACTTAACAACAGGCCGCTCATCACGGCCGCTCCGGTTCGATGACAATCAGAAATTGATCCGCGCGTACGTCATCCATTTTCTGCACCACGCCTGAGGGCCACTTTATCTCGACCCGGGCAGTTGTGGCGGGGCCTAATCCAAAATGAACTCGCTTATCGCTTGCCGAGACGTAACTGCCCGCCGAAGTCGCATACTGCGATTGCCCGTTGACCAGCACGCGCGCACCGAATCCATCGCGATTACTGCGAGTGCCGCGCAGCGACAATGTGAGCCAGTGAGCGGAGCCTCGCCTGCTCGTGAAAACCTGCGGTTTGCCGCCCAGCACCGTCATGACGATATCAGTCCATCCATCGTTATTCAGATCGCCGAATGCCGCGCCCCTTCCGGCAACCGCCTCCACTGCACCCAGGTCCGCCCGCTCGAACCTTCCGGCACGATTCATCGCGAGCATGGGGGGCTCCAGATAATGAAGCGACGAGTCGACCTGTTCCACGTTGTCCATCACATGTCCCTGTGCAACGAACAGATCTTTCCATCCATCGTTATCGAAGTCTTCGAGCCGCATTCCCCAGCCGGAACTGACGCCCGACAAAGCCGCCAATCCGGTCTGGAGCGATCGGTAGCTGAACGCGCCTCCACCTTCGTTTCGGTATACGGCATAGTTCTGACGCGCAAGATCGGTCACCACAATATCCGGGCGGCCATCGTTATCGTAATCGCGAAAGTCCGCACCCATGCCCGATATGCGTTTGCCGTCATCGGTAAGCGCGACGCCCGCCTGCAGCGCGCGCTCCGTAAATGAGCCGTTTCCGTTGTTGTGAAACAAGAACTGTTCCATGCCGTCATTCGCCACGAATATATCGGGAAATCCATCGTCATCGTAGTCGGCGAACGCCACACCAAGGGCCTTGCCTTTCTTAGCCGCAATTCCCGACGACGCGCTGACATCCTCAAACGTTCCGTCGCCTCGGTTGCGGAGAAGCACGCTGGTGGCGCCTGCGTACTCAGAAGGCGAGCAATAAATTTTTGGGAACACTCCGCAGCTCCGGCTGTGGTTCAGATCCCATTCCATGTATCGGGTGACGAAGATGTCAAGATTTCCATCGTTATCGAAATCGAGAAATCCTGCGGACACCGACCATCCGAGGACGCCAACACCGGCCCTGCCGGTTACATCGGTAAAGGTACCGTTACGATTGTTACGGTATAGAATGTTATGGCCGTAACTGGTGACGTAGAGATCAGTGTAGCCATCATTGTCGTAGTCGGCGGCAGCTACAGCCATTCCGTAATTCGAGTCGCCAGCTGAGGAAAGTCCTGACGCGGAAGTCACGTCCGTAAAGCTGCCGTCATTGTTCTGACGGAAAAGGCGATTCCAGTAGCGGGGATTCGCCCGGTCGAAGGAATCTTTGCTGTCGACGCCCAAATGTCCGGAGTTGACGAAAAAGATGTCGAGCAGTCCGTCGTTGTTGAAGTCAAGCAGCGCGACGCCCCCGCCCATGGTTTCGATCAGGTGCTTGCGCGGCGTGGGTGAGTTCTCGTGATGGAACACCAATCCGGACGCAGCGCCAGGACTGAACAGCGGTTCGGCCGCGAACGCGGCGAGACAAACGGCGCAAAGAACGGCATACCTTCGCACGAACAATGCGGTCAGCATACCAGCAAATCCCTGGACCGGAGTTCTGGTAGGCTTCGAGAGTTATCTCATGATTGTGCAAATCGGACATTCGCCGCTCCACCTCGCCATCGACCTGCGTGAGGAGGTTACGGCGCGATCCGGGCGGGACTCGAACATGGCGAACCCGCCAATTCTTATCCGCAGCCATGTCCCTATACTGAAGAGGGAATCATGGCCGTATTGATTGAAGCTATTAACATCAAACGAAGGACTCTGTTTGAGCTTGAAAACACACCGTTTTACTGCCTGGAAGCAGAGGTGAACACACCTACTGCCCGGGGCGGCCAGACGCTGGTGCGCCTGAAGATTCGAAACCTTCTCACCAGCGCCGTCTTTGAGAAGACATTCAAGGCAAATGACAAGTTTAAAGAGCCGGATCTCCAGTTGGTCCCGGCCTCCTATTTGTACAGCGACAGCGATGGTTCTCACTTCCTCGACCAGGAAACTTATGAGACCCTCACCCTTTCCGATGAGATGATTGGGAATGCGCTGGACTTCCTGATCGGAGGCACCCTGATCCAGTTGCACAAGTACAACGGCAATCCCATTGGTTTACAGCTGCCACCGTTCGTTGAGCTGGACGTTGCGTTCACGGAACCGGGGGTGCGGGGCGACTCCTCGAGCGGCAGCGTGACCAAGCCTGCGAGGCTGGAGACCGGTCTGGAGATCCGCGTTCCCCTGTTTATCAAAGAAGGGGAAAAGGTGAAAGTGTCGACGGAGAACCGAGGGTTTGCGGGGCGGGCGTAACTGCTGCTGCCTCAGTGCGGTGGGCCACGGCCACTCCCGGATGCCATTATTGGCGCCGGTTGGGATAAAAACAGGTCCTTAAAGGCCGCACATTGATCCTCGGGGTATAGAATCGACCCGAAAGGTAATTGCGCATTTGCAACCACCCAAAATGAATCGCCGATCTCTTCTGCGCGCGTCTCTCGCGACGGGAACACTGTTCGGCATCGACGCCCTGTTTACTACCGAACGCACCAGCGCCGCCGCAGTCGGACCGAACGACAACATCAAAGTCACGAAGCTTGAAACCTTCATCCTCAGGAACTCATGGGTCTTCGTGAAAATCTCGACGGATGCGGGCATTGTCGGTTGGGGCGAAATGCTGAAAGATGACGCAAAAGCGTGTGCTGCGGGGGCGCTCGAAGTCGGTCGTTACCTTGTTGGGCAGGACCCCAATCGCGTGGTCTTTCACTGGCAGGCGATTCAGCGTGGCGCGTTCTATCGAGGCGGCCCTATTAAAACCGCTATCCTCAGCGGCATTGACCAGGCCCTCTGGGACATCAAGGGCAAAGCCTACGGTGTACCGGTTTATAAACTGCTCGGCGGCCCCACCCGCGACCGGATTCGCGTTTACGGGCAGGTCAACGCCGCCACCGGTGTGAACGCGATGAAAGTATCCCCGAGCGCGTCACGCGCGGCTTTCAAATACATAGAGGGCCAGAAATTCGTGGATGAGGTTGTGGAACGATTCAAAGCTCTGCGGCAGCGTCAGGGTTCCGGCGTCGATATCGCAATCGACTTCCACGGAGCCGTGGAACCGCCGACTGCCTCGCTTCTCATCAAAGCGCTGGAGCCATATCAACCCTGGTTCTACGAAGAGGTGGTGCAGCCTTTGAACGTAGACATAATGGCGGAACTCGCGAAGAAGACCCACATCCCGCTGGCCACGGGCGAACGCATTTTCACAAAATGGGGCTTCCGGGAAATCCTCGAGAAGAAAGCGGCCATGATCCTGCAGCCGGACGTCTGCTACGCAGGCGGGATCACCGAACTCCGTCTGATCGCCGGCATGGCCGAGGCTTATTACCTGCCCATCGCGCCGCACAATCCGCAGGGACCCTGCTCGCTGGCCGCCAGCCTCCAGGTTGCCGCGTCAATCCCCAACTTTTTAATTCAGGAACGCGGCGACGCAGAGCATGCCAACCTGCTGGCGAAACCCCTGCCTCCGGTAAAGAACGGCCATCGCGAGCTCCCGACAGACCCCGGTCTGGGGATCACCATAGATGAGAACAAGTTGCGTGCGGAAGTGGGCGAGCCGCAGGAATACCGCACCCGCTATGACCCGGACGACGGTTCTGTGATCGATTGGTAAGGGCTGAAGGCGGGTATTCCGGCGCTGGTTTAGCCAGCGAGCACAGCGCGGCAGAGAACTTTCTGGCGGGCATGATGCGGGCCCAAACCAAACGGGGCTGGGGTCCACCTGTCCAAAGCTGAGTTAGAGGGTTGAGCCGAGGAGGCCGACTTTTTTGCGCAGGAAGTGGGTTCGCTCGCTCATCGGTTTGGCGAGCAGGCGGCGGATCTGATCTTCAAGGTCCAGTTCACTCTGGCGTTTGAGCGCCTCCAGAACCTGGGCTCGGGTTGTTTTTTTGCTCGAGGACTTTTTCAAGGACATGGAGTACCGCTCGGTCACGCGGCCGATCCGCAGCGCGCTTACTTGCGATGATATCAGTCAGATCTGCCAGGGTGACCTTCTCGCCTTCGATCTCCACCTCTGTCGCACGGCTTCTCAGACTATTGAAGGAGCGCACGCCATGTATCTGAGTCATGAAATCCAGTTGCAGCTGGTCATCGTCGCGGATGACCCGATAGAGACTGGAAACCGGGTAATGGGGGGCGAACAACACTGCCTGCAGGGCATCAGCTATCCCTTCCAGCTTACGAATATTAGCAGGCGCTTTGCGGAGCATGAAATCGAAGTCCACTGTTGTCACCGGAGCCCCGTGCAATGCTGCTGCAGCGTTTCCGATAAGGATGGCTTCCAGACCCTGTTCACGCAAGGCACGAGCTACTGCGACTAAAATCGGCCGGGCGTCCATTTCACTTCACCGCACGCCGATACGGAACGGTCTGCTTCACATCGCTCCATTTCGGTGGCTCCGGAGCATCTGCAATCTCCAGAACACCGGCCGCTACTCCCCGGTCGACTTTCGCCATATTCACGAAGTCAATTTTTTGCCACTCATCGGCAAGGCCGTGATAATCCGGATATTCGAAGGCCACCACAGCAGTGTGCGCCACGATTCCGGCCAGCGCGAAGGCATAGTTGTCGCTGCGATTGAAAAAAGCATCGGCATTCTTCTTGGTGTAGATGCTGACGTTTTCCAATTTGGCGGCGGCTGTCATCATTTCAGGTAAGTCGGAATATGAGGGGCCGGTGAAGGCAAATGCGCCCACCTCCGGGCCGTCCAGCTCATCCGTGCGTCCCATTTGTTCGAGATTGATATTCGCCACGATGTCTTTGAGCGGCACCAGCGGGTGATGCGTGTAGTAGAACGCACCCAGCAGGCCCTCTTCCTCTCCATACCAGGCCATAAACACAATACTTCGCCTCGGATGCAGGGGGAGCGAGGCCAGTGCGCTGGCAATCTCGATGACGGATACCGTGCCGCTGCCATTGTCATTCGCCCCGTTATACACACGGTCACCTGTGGGCGACGATGACATGCCGAGATGATCGTAGTGCGCTGTGAGGAAGACATACTGATCGCGAAGAGCCGGATCGGAACCGCGAAGAACAGCGCCAACATTGTGCGCCAGTGCGTCTTTGGTTTTCGGCACCGGGATGTGGACGGAAACAATCAGAGGCTTCTTAGCCGCGAGAATTTCCGCTGCGTCTGCGCTGGCGAGGCGGATCATGGGAACAGGTGCGGAGGATTTCTCCTCCAGATACGGTCGCTCATTGTTCGGGCTGCCGCGCCGCCCCACCAGGAGAATTAGAGCAGGCTTCCCTGCCCGCAATCTGGCAAGGGCAGCCTCGTTACCATACTTTCCCGCCGCACCGGCAACCACCTTGCCCTCAATGGAAGGTAAGTCACCCTCCTCAGGCAATTCGATTACAGGCGCATCGGTCAGTTCGAGCGCCGCGAGAGAACGGACGCGAAGATCGTTGCTCTTGAGTTCCAGTTCTTCGCCGCCGGTTTTCAACGTAAGTTGAAGCCCTTCCAAATTGGGAGTGACTTCAGTGAGTTTGGCCGTTTGGAAGTAACTGCCGTCCTTCTCAATGGGTTCAAGACCAGCACGGCGGAACTGGGCAGCGATGAATTCCGCTGCCACATCCAGACCACGGGATGGCGTAGCCCGCCCTTCAAGCGCATCAGATGCGAGAAACGAGAGGTTGCCGCGCATCGAATCGGCGGAAATCTGATCAACGGCCGCTCGCTCGGAGGTCGACAGTGCTGCCAACGAGGACAAACCGGTCAGGAGGATGCAGCAGAAAAGGAGAGCGGAACCCTTCACAAATTTAGTCTTTCAGCAAAGCCGCAGAGGTTTCCTTCGCTTTCTCAAAAAGGAAACCAATTTCGCTGCCGCAACCCAGAAAACGCATCCCGCGCTCCTTCCAGAACCTCGCCTGAGGTACGGCGCGCGTCTGGGTGCCCGGTGCAATACCGTAGCGTTCGCAGGTGTCGCGGATCGCTTCCATCGCTTCCACCATAGTGGGGTGCTGGAAGTCGCCGGGAACGCCCATGGAAATCGAAAGGTCCGCTGGTCCGATCATCACGGCGTCAATGCCGGGAACGGAGAGAATTTCGTCGCGCGCTTCCACGGCACGCCGGCTCTCGATCTGAAGCACGGTCAGCGTATTGGCATTCACGTGATCGATCACTTCGGTAAACGTGTGCTGCTCGTAGTCCAGATGAGGCGCCATCAGGCCGTAACCGCGCGTGCCCTGCGGCGGGAATTTCGTCCAGCTAAGCGCGGTTTCCAGCAGTTTCGGATCCTCAATTCGCGGAAAGATAATGCCTTGCGCGCCATTGTCCAGAGCGCGTGCGACCAGGGAATACTGCAGGTCGGCTACGCGGACCAGCGGACACAACCCTGCAAGATTAGAGACGCGGCAGATGTCATTCACGGTTTCAAGATCGAAATTGCCGTGTTCGGTATCGATAAAAGCCCATTGGAACCCGGCAGCTACCAAAAGACGGGGTATTTCAGAGGATCGAAGCTGGCCGAAGTTCAGGCCAAGTTGTAACTGACCACCTTTGAGTGCTTGTCGAACCGCGTTCAGACGCATAACAAAACGATATCAGCGGGGGAACCGCACACTTCAGACGGGGTGATCTGAGTGCCCCAGCGGCTTCTCAGGAGCGATGCGATCGCGAATTCGCTGCTTCAGTTGTTTGATTTCAGGAAAGCCGCCTTCGTCCTTCCGAGACCAGACGGAGATGACCCCCTCTCCGGAGAATGTGCGGATCTCAAACACACCACCGGTTCCGGGAATAAGCGCGACCTCGCCTACATCATCCTGAAAGGTTGTGAGCAACTCCTGTGCCATCCACGCCGCGCGAAGCAGCCAGCGACATTGCGTGCAGTATTCGATCTCGATGCGTGGTTTCAAAAGACCTGGTACCGGAGGTATTTCTTTGGGTTGGTCCGCAGATCTTCCAAGAGAGTCTGCACACCTCGCAGCGAACCATTCAGCGATTCGTACAGCAGGGGATTCTTCAGCAACTGGCCAAGATTGCCTTCACCCACCTGGAGGGAGCGCAGCATCGCGTCGGTGGACGCAAGCATGGTCCGAACCCTGTTGTATGCAGCCTCATCCCGAAGTAACGGGCCGAATCGGCCTTTGCCTGCATTGGCGTCGGCAAGCACGGCACGGAAGCCCTGCAGGCTTTTCACGAACTGGTTGTACTGGTCATCGCTGGCGAAAAGCCTGCCTGCTGCGCCTTCGCCGCGCTGAACAGCGGCCAGGCTCGCGTCCACACGCAGCAATGGAGCGCGAAACTGCTGGTACATATCGTTTGTGAATAGGGCGGCACCTGCAACACTGCCGCTGCTTGTGAAGGAACGCATGGCTTTTTCAAACGCACTGGCCTGCTTCAGAAAGTCGTTGTACTCCTTGTCACCCAATACGAACTGGCCGATTTTGGTATTTCCGGAGGAGATCTGGATCAGCAGTTCATCAGCCTGGCGGAGTTCAGTCTGCAACCTCCGAATCAGGTCGGCGCGGTTACCGGCCTGCTGCAGCGGCTCGCTGGGCAACACACCATGGTCGGCGAGCAACAGAGGGCTCTTGCCCGCGGCGATATCGACGAACTTGTAGCCGATGAGGGTATCCGCGCCAATGCTGGTTTGCGAGTCCTGCGGAATGGTCTTGAGGAAACGCGCGATGATCTTCATGTCGACCCGCACTGCCCGTTGTGGATCCATCGAATTTGAGATATCGAGTTTGGTTACGTGACCTATGCGAATGCCATTACGGCGAACTTCGGAATTGGGGGCGAGGCCGGTCGCATCCGGCATGTAAGTGGTGATGACGGCCTTGCTGGAAAACGAATCCGGCCCTCCGCCGGAGAGCAAAAAGATCAGAGATCCACTGATGCAGATGGCGGCCAGAATGACGGCTGCAACGCGCACACGCGAACCAACCGTGGGTTTTATTTCAAGCTCGGCCATGCGCGAAGACGCCTCAGCGCCAGTGTAACAGCGGGCGCGCCATTCGACATGTGGAAGATGTGGAAGAGATGATACACTCTCTCCAATCTAATGAAAGCTCTGCTCGAAATTTTCTACCAGCCCGGGAAAGTTTTTGAGAGTTTACCTGGGCGAAAAGGCGCATGGATCATTCCGATGATTCTGAACGCGCTTCTGCTGTTAGCCATCACAGTCGTGACCCCTCACTACATAGGCAGGGAAAACCTGATGCGGCAGCAACTGGAAAACTTCCATCTCAGCCCGGAAGCCACACAAAAGGCCATGGAGAGCGCCACCAGCCCTGCAGCGATCTATCGTGGTTATCTTTTCGCTGTCATAGGAGTCTGCATAGTGCTGATGATAATCGCGGGCGCCCTGATGGCGTTCGGGATGATGACAAGCAGCCCACCGAAGTACGGAACCATGCTGTCGATGGTGTCTATCGCGTACTTCCCGTACTATCTGATTGCGGCGTGCATGACCACGCTGGTGCTGATAGCCTCTCCCGACCCGACGTCGCTCAACGCAAGCAATCTGGTGGGCACCAATGTAGGTGCCTACATGGATAAGAACACAGTTTCCAAGGGGCTGTACAGCCTTTTGAGTTCGATTGACATCCTCAGTTTTGCGGAAATCGCGTTGCTGGCGCTGGGGTTTTCCAAGGTGACCAGGTCCGGGATCCTGGGTGGGCTGGCGGCCGTCGGCGGACTCTGGATTCTTTATGTTTCCGTCAAAATGGGCATCAGCCTGCTTTTTTAGCGATCCGCGACAGCAAGCGGAGCGCCACATTCAGTGGTGCCTGCAATCCTTCACACAACAGACGTTTGACAAAGGCTGCCGCCGACCCTACACTGAAGGTGTCACGGGGCCTTTCTGTATGCCGATTTTGGTGAATCAGTTTGCTCAATTTCGACCCGCGTTTACTGCCTTTGGTAGTGAACTCGACGAGCGCTGTAGCATGAGTGGCTGGAGGTGAGCCTTCTCGAGTAGTCTGCTCACGAGAACGGCTGCCTCAACAATTCGGGGGATCCCCCACGGACTTTTTTCGCTTTTCTTCCCGGACGACTGTCGTGTTTGCAAGCGTGCGCTGAACAAATGCACACGGGTGCCGGTATGTGCCGAGTGTCTCGCCGCGCCCGCCGCACTCGAAGCCGAGTACTTCTGTTCGTGCTGCAACACTCCCTTCGCGAACGACTTTCCCCTGGATGAGCACGGAGTTTGCGCTGCGTGCCGCTCCGGTCTGCGGGGGTTCGACCGCGCAGCCAGTTTTGGATTCTACGAAGGCCCGCTTCGCTCGCTTATTCATCTTTTCAAGTACTCGGGCATGAAGCCCCTGGCCCGACCGCTCGCCGTACACTTGGAGAAGGCGCTTTCCATCGACGATCGGTATGACGCGGTTGTACCGGTGCCTCTGCACTGGCGCAAGCAATGGGAACGCGGCTTCAACCAATCGGAATTGCTGGCGCGGCATGTGGCGACCAGGCGCGGTGTCCCGTTGTTGAATGCGCTGCGGCGTAAGCGGCCCACTGCGGTTCAGGCCAGTCTTGCCGTGGCGGGGCGGCGCAGAAACGTGGCCGGGGCGTTCATGACAAAGCCCGGTGCGGAATTAGCAGGTAAACGAATTTTATTAATCGATGATGTGATGACGACTGGCGCGACAGCCAGTGCGTGCGCCGCGGCACTGAAACGCGGCGGGGCGAAGTCCGTATCTCTTTTGACA
>JAUZEU010000412.1 GCA_030838885.1 Bryobacterales bacterium
TCGATACCACTCTCCGCGACGGCACGCAGGGCGAAGCCGTCTCTTTTTCCGTGGAGGACAAAATCCTCATTACGCAGAAACTGGATGAGCTCGGTATTGACTACATTGAAGGCGGATGGCCCGGTTCTAATCCCAAAGACAAGGAATTCTTCGCGAGAGCACGTGACTTAAAGCTGAAGCACGCAAAGCTCACAGCTTTCGGCTCCACGCGCTTCGCGAAGAATCCTGTCCATGAAGACCGCAACGTGCGCGAGTTGGTCGATGCCGGAACCCCCGTTGTCGCCATCTTCGGCAAAACCTGGGACATGCATGTCCGCACAGCCCTCGGCATCAGTCTTGAAGAGAACCTACTCCTCATCTCCGAAACCGTCGCGTATCTGAAAGAGCACGGCAAAGAAGTTATTTACGACGCTGAACATTTCTTCGATGGCTACATTCATAACCGTGAATACGCCCTCCAGACGCTCGAAGCGGCGAAGAGTGCCGGTGCCGATGTTCTCTGCCTCTGCGACACCAATGGAGGCACGCTTACCGATCTGCTGACCGAGATCGTTACCGACGTCCGGGCCCGCTTCGAAGGCGCCATTGGTATTCACCTTCATAACGATTCCGATGTAGCGGTCGCCAGCACGCTCGCCGCTGTAAAGCAGGGCGTGACTCACGTCCAGGGCTGCATCAACGGCTATGGCGAACGCTGCGGCAACGCCAACCTCGCGAGCGTCATCGCCAACCTCGAACTCAAACTCGGTTACGAAACCATCGGTCCCGACAAGCTCCAGGGACTCACTTCTGTGGCCCGCTACATAGCGGAACTTGCCAACCTGCAGATCCCGCGCGGACAGGCCTACGTGGGCCAGAGCGCCTTTGCCCACAAGGGTGGCATCCACGTCAGCGCCGTCCTGAAAGACTCGAAGACTTACGAACACATCGCTCCCGAACTCGTCGGCAATCGCCAGCGTGTCCTGGTCAGCGATCTCTCCGGACGCAGCAACGTCGATTACATGCTGCGCGACTACGAATCCCTTGCCGGTCGCCTCGACAACGATGCCCGCCGCGCCCTGGTAGATCGAGTCAAACAGGCCGAGTACGAAGGTTATGACCTCGAAGCAGCCGACGGCACTTTCGAACTCTTCATCCGTCAGGCTCTCTACCCCGGCGTGCAGTTCTTCGACGTGCAGGGTTACGAAGTCATGATCGTCGGTGGCGGCGCAAAGTCCACCCGTGCCACAGCCACCGTCAGCATCGGAACACGTAGCGGAGATAGTATCGAAACCGCTCACGGACACGGCCCTGTCAATGCACTCGACAACTGCCTGCGTAAGTGCCTTGCCGCTCTCCCCGGCATCAGTGAAGTACATCTTACCGACTACAAAGTCCGCGTCCTCGACTCACGAAAAGGCACCGCAGCGAAGGTCCGCGTGCTCGTCGAGTGGTCCGACACCCACCGAAGCTGGTCCACTGTCGGCGTTTCCGAAGACGTCATAGAAGCCAGCTGGGAAGCGCTCGTCAGCGCCCTCCAGCTCGAACTCATGCGCCTCCTCGAAACCGACTCCAGTACGGATAAGGTAGTCACGGATTACTGCTGGACGTCCTGATCAGGCCATACCAGGACGCCGCGCAGGCACCCCGAAAAACATTCCTGAAGGGCTGATGTCTTCGTCGATGTCGGGCCAATGGATACCATGGCCATCACCGATGATTTCGAAATTCGGGCGCTGCTCGGGTGTCGCTTCCCGGGCCCCGGGATACCTTTGACCGTTGGCATCTGACATTGAATACAATCTAATTGACACGACGCACATGAAAACTCTGTCGGCTATATGCCTTCTCGCAGCAGCGAATTGCCTCGCGGCAGTCAGCACCGTTCGTGTGCCCGACGGAGGCATTCAGCCCCAGGTAGTCGAGCGCGACGGCAACGTCCATCTAATCTACTTCTCCGGAGACGCTGCCGCTGGCAACATCTTCTATGTCAAATCGCGCGACTACGGCCAGACCTTCTCCAAGCCTCTCCAGGTCAACCAGACCCCCGGCAGCGCCATCGCCGTCGGCAACATCCGCGGCGCGCACGTCGCGGTTGGCCGGAACGGGCGAGTCCACGTCGCATGGAATGGCACCGCCCCCACAGGCCGCCTGCCGATGTACTACGCCCGCCTCAACGACGCCGGCACTGCTTTTGAACCGGATCGCAATCTGATCCACACCGCGTATGGTCTCGATGGCGGTGGATCCCTCGCCGCCGACAATCAGGGTAACGTCTACGTCTTCTGGCATGCCCCCACTCCCGGCACAAAGGGCGAAGAAAACCGCCGCGTCTGGGTAGCGAAATCGACCAACGATGGCAAAGACTTCCAGCCCGAACGCATCGCCTTCGATAAACCAGTCGGCGCCTGTGGCTGTTGCGGTCTCAACGCCTACGCCGACCCGTCAGGCGCCGTTTACGTGATGTTCCGCTCCGCCGACCAGGTCGTGAACCGAGACATCTGGCTGCTCAGTTCCACAGACCACGGCCGCACCTTTACCGGAGCCGACATCTCTCACTGGAACATCGGAGCCTGCGTCATGAGCTCCGAGTCGTTCGCGCAAGCGCCCAACGGCATCCTCGCCGCATGGGAGACCGAAAAGCAAACATACTTCGGCCTCGTCCAGCCCGGTACCAGCAAAATCTCAACTCCGGTCGCAGCGACCGGAGTGCCCCGGAATCGGAAGTATCCCGTGGTCGCCAGCAACACCCACGGCGACACCCTCTTCGCATGGACTGAAGGCACCGCATGGAAGAAAGGCGGCAGCGTCGAATGGCAAATCTATGACAAAGATGGCCACCAGCAACCTACTAAGGGCAGCGCGGAAGGCGTCCCGGTCTGGGGCCTGATAGCCGCGTTCGCCAGGCCGGATGGCAACTTCGTCGTCCTGTATTAATGCCTCAGCCTGTAGACTCCGCGCGCTCTATTGTGCGGGATGCGAAGCGCATAGCCGTACTTACCGGCGCCGGTGTCTCGGCCGAGAGCGGTATCCCTACCTTCCGCAGTAACGGCGGTTTCTGGCAGAACCAGCGTTTCGAAGATCTCGCCACTCCCCAGGGCTTCGCCCGTGACCCGAAGTTCGTCTGGCAGTGGTATGAAGAGCGTCGCAGGAACATCGCCGAGACCAAACCAAACGCCGGTCACCACGCCTTGGTTGCGCTCGAAAATCGCGCCGAACAGTTCACTCTGGTCACCCAGAATGTCGATGGTCTCCACGACCTTGCCGGCTCTAAAAACCTGATCAAACTGCATGGAGACATCTGGACCCTCCGCTGCACCAAATGCAATAAAGAGAAGGTGGATCGCACGGAACTGGCTGACCTGCCACCCTACTGCGACTGCGGCGGAATGCTGCGTCCCGGAGTAGTCTGGTTTGGCGAGATGCTGCCCGAAGGAGCTATCGAGAAAGCCTCCGCCGTAGTCGTCAGCGCTGACGTCCTGATTGTGGCGGGCACTTCCGCCCAGGTCTATCCCGCCGCCGCCCTGATCCCGCTCGCCCTCCGCTCCCGTGCAGCTGTCATCGAAGTCAACCCGGAAGAAACGGACTTCTCATCCGACGTCACCTTCGGCCTGCGAGGCCCATCGGCCACGATCCTTCCCCAATTGCTCTGACTATTGCCGGGGACTCCGCATACTCGACTGCCGCACCACCAAACGCGGTTCCAGCAACACTGTCTTAGCCGTGATCGGCGTCTTCGATTCGATCATCGCCAGTGCGATCTTCGCCGCCCGCTCGCCGATCGAGATGCTGTTCTGGTCGATTGTCGTCAGCGGCACCCGCAGAAAATCGGCGTGCTGAATGTTGCCGCTTCCAATGAACGCCACGTCTTCCGGAATCCGCAAACCGGCATCCAGCGTGGCCTTCATAGCATTCACTGCGTACTGATCATTGAAACCAAACACACCATCGGGCGGCTCCGGCAGGGTCAATAAATCCTTCATGGATGCGTAGGCCGCCGCATCGGTCGCATCGCCCGTATCGTCATGCGCCCGCACATACTCCGGCCGGATCTCGATCCCATGCTTATCGAGAGCCCGGCGATACCCTTCCAGGCGCCCCAGCGCAGGGCTCAGGCTCGTGCCATACACGAACGCAATACGCTTGCAGCCGCATTGAATCAAATGTTCAGTCGCCATAATGCCTACCGACTGATCGTCTACTCCCACGAAGTTCGCAGTCAGCCCTTCCAAATGCCTGTCGATCAGCACGTAAGGAACGGAGTGTTCTTCGATACGCCGGAAGCTTTCAAACGACGACTGCGTGCTGGCCACAATCAGCGCATCCACCTGCCGCGCCAGTAGCTGCTCAATCTCCTGCTGCTCCAGTTCCGGCTCCTCCTCGGAGGTCGAGATCACCAGTCCGTAGCCCTTTTTCCGGAACACATTGGTAAGGCCCTTTGCAACCTGACCGAAGAACGAATGCAGCAGCCCCGGCACCACAAAGCCCACGATGAAAGACCGCCCCGTTACCAGCGCGCGCGCCGCCAGGTTGGGACGGTAATTCAGATCGCGCATGCGCTGCAGCACCTTCGCGCGCGTCTCTTCGCTGATGTCGTCGTGATTGCGAAGGGCCTTCGAGACCGTCACCACCGACACGCCCAACTCGCGTGCGATGTCCTTCATCCTGACCACAGCCATGATGATAAATTGTAGCGGACATGCCATTTCTGTTTGCGCTCGCCGCCATCCTGACCGCCAACTGGCCGCAGGCTTCCGGACCGAACGGTACCTGGTCGGTGCCCGACGCAAAGGCGCCCGTCGAGTGGAGTGTTGCGCGTAACCAGAACATCCTCTGGCGCGCCCCGCTGCCCAACGGCGGACAAAGTGGCATCGCGGTCTGGGGCGACCGCCTCTTCCTGACCACCTTTGAACCCTACAAACCAGGCGAGCCGAAATTCAGCACCGTCATCCTCGGTCACGCCATCGACGCCAGGACAGGCAGGATCCTCTGGTCCGTACGCCTCGAAGGCTCGGTCAAAAGCCCGATGATGTACGCATACAGCGACTCCACGTCACCCACGCCCATCACCGATGGCAAGTTTGTCTGGTTTGTCAATTCCAGCGGTGCCATGGGCTGCTGGGACTACAGCGGCAGAGAGATATGGCACCGCACTTACAAACCGTGGGGCGAGCCGTATCCGTTTAACAAACAACACGAACCGATCCTCTACGGCAATGTGATCCTGAACGTGGAGCCGCTCGACGGCAATCCAGCGGAGAAAGCAGGCTGGAACTACATTCGCGGCATCGACAAGCTGACAGGCAAGACCGTCTGGATCGCTGACGACGGCACCACCACCTATACGACTTCCGTGCTCGGCCAAACCAGAGACAACATCCCGGCCGTGATGACAGCGCGCGGCGGCTGGCACGATGTGCCCGAGCGCCCCGTCGGGCTGAGCCTGATCGATCTGCGCTCTGCCACGGCGGGCAAGACTCTCTGGCGGTTCATCGCCGACACGGATGCCGACGGCAAGCCATTAGCCGTTCCAGGCTCCCTCGCCGCGCCAACGTGGCAAGCGCTCTACGTGTTGCACTGGGACAAGAAATACGCGTATTGGTTCAAGCTGAATCCTGAGGAGTCGCACCTTGTCATTGACAGCCAGACCGGCAAACTGTTGCGCGAACAGTCGCTCATTCGCAACGTCGATTATCGTCAGTGGGACCCCACCGCGCAACGCTACATCGCGCACACAAACGTGAACCTGCGCGAGATCCGCGATCTCGCCCCGCGCAACCAGATGAAGCCGAACGAGGTGATCCGCGTGATGCCCGCGTGGCACTGCAACATCGTCGCAAACGGCTATCACTACTTCCTCACCACCACCGCTCACCGGCGCAACAACCATGCACCCGCCGGCAAAGCAGGCCCCTCGCACTCCATCGCACGCGTCAACGTGGAAACAGGCAAGGTGGAGTATCTGGAAGTCCCCGTCACTGTGATCCGCAGGCCCGGCGAGCCCGATCGAAAAGTGTACGGCGTCGCCGTTCGCACCAAGACCGAAGACTCCCACGGCAACGAGGTAGCCGCCGAAGATCGCTCCCGCACTGATGGCTGGGAAATCCCGGCGTTTTGGGGCAGTCCTGTCGCACTCGGCGGAAAGATCTACTTCACCACCATGCTCGGCATCACCTACGTAGTGGATGCGAACGCGAAGGTGCTCGATGAGAAGGCAGTCCTCGCGATCAACGATCTCGGCCCATCCGGCGAGACCTGGAGCCTGAACACACCCAGCTACAGCGATGGCAAGCTGTATCACCGCAGCCTGAAGGAACTCGTTGCGATCGGGAAGCCCTGACTAAACTACCAGCCCTGGCTTTTCCGGAGCCTCGTGATGTGCGCGATGTGGTGATTCCCATGCCACGCATAGAGCGCCAGGTTCTTGTCCAGCGCAATCACACCGATTTCCGGATGCCGGAACTCTCTGCTCCAGTCCGCCTCCTTGAGCGACCTCAGCAGGGCAACCCACCGAATGTGCAGGGCATCCAGCAGTGCAAGTGAGACGTCAGGAGGTGTGGTTGCAATGTCGCCCAGCAGCCCCCAGGCCGCCTCATCGTAAGGCTTAATCACCGGCGTGTCTTCCGTGAGCGCCAGCTTGAACCTGATGTAGCTGTTCATGTGGCTTTCCGGAACATGGTGCACCACCTGTCGCACCGTCCAGCCGCCTTCCCGATAGGGCGTCTCGAATTGCTCTTCGGTCAGTCCCGCCACGGCTTCACGGAGCCGCGCCGATGCTGCCGCGATCGTCTCAATATGACGGACGCGTTCCCCTGCTGAGACCGTCTCGGGCCAGACGAACTTGCCGATTGGAAAGCGAAGGTCTTCACTCACACAGACTCTCCTTTGATGAGATCGTTGTAACTCTCCCGCTGCCGCACCACCCGCCACTGCTCGCCATTCACCAGAACTTCCGCCGGGCGCGGGCGCGAATTATAATTCGATGCCTGCACGAAGCCATAAGCTCCGGCAGAAGAGATCGCCAGGTAATCACCCGGTTGCGCATCTGCCATTTCCCGGTCACGCGCAAGAAAATCGCCCGTCTCGCATACCGGCCCCACCACGTCCGCCACAATCGCCGCTCCGCCGCCATTTTGCAGCGGCCGAATCTCATGATGGGCCTTGTAAAGCGAAGGCCGGATGAGATCATTCATCGCAGCGTCGACAATCACAAACTCCTTCGCCGGGCTGTTTTTGCGATAGAGCACCTTCGTCAGCAGCACGCCTGACGGGCCCACAATCGACCGCCCCGGTTCGATCATCACTGTTAAGCCCGCACGCTCCACACGATCCCGCAGTGCGCCTATAAAGTCGTGAATCGCGGGTGCCTGCTCGGATGCCTGATACGCGATTCCGAGCCCGCCGCCCAGATCGACATGGTCAATGGGAAGCCCTTCCGCCTGCAGTTGTTCAATGAGCGACAGGACCTTGCCAGCCGCTTCCAGAATAGGCGAGTAGTCAAGAATTTGCGATCCGATATGGCAACTCACGCCGGCCGCTCGAAGATTACTAAAGCGCCGCGCTCTGGCGTAAACAGCCGGTGCTTCGTGGATGTCGATGCCGAACTTGTGATCGCGCAAACCCGTGCTGATATAAGGATGCGTCGCCGCATCCACATCCGGGTTCACGCGCAGGGAAAATCGCGCCGTGACTCCCAGCCTGCCGGCAGCCGCATCGATCTCCGCCAGTTCGCCTTCCGACTCACAATTGAAGTTGCTGATGCCGCTCCGGAGCGCCAGTTCAATCTCGGCGACCGTCTTGCCCACACCAGAAAACACAACCTTCGCGGGATCGCCTCCGGCCTGCAGCACACGGAACAGTTCACCGCCGGAAACGATATCGAACCCGCTTCCGGCGCGGGCCAGTAACGACAGCACGGCCAGTGTCGAGTTCGCCTTCACCGCATAGCAAACCATATGCGGCAGGTCACCCAGGGCCGCGTCATATGCCTGCCAGGCGTCCAGAATCGACTTCGAGGAATAAACGTAACAAGGCGTTCCCGCTTCGCGGGCGATCTCCTCCAGACTGGTCTCTTCACACAACAGCTTGCCGTTTTCGTAATGAAACACGTCTACTGGAGCCTCATAATAATCAGCGTCTGGTCATCAAAACGTTCTGTGTTGAAGCGGTCAAGATCCGCGAAGATTTCCCGAACGATTTCAGCTGTGGTCAGGCCGCAAGACTGGCGCATCACCTGAGCCAGGCGGCCCCGCCCGTACTCCTCGCCGTTCGGGTCCAGATGGTCGGACACGCCGTCGGAAAAGAGCACCACGATATCGCCGCTCTTCGCGTTGAAGATCTTCTCGTCATACTCCCGGTCCGGCAGCAGCCCCAGCGGAACCCCTTCCACCTGCACCTTCAGAATCTCTCCGCTCCTGCAGACCATCGGCGGAGATCCGCCCGCATTCGACATCGTGAACGACTTCGTTTCAGGGTGCCAGAGCGCCAGCAGGAGCGTGACGTAGCGCCCGTCCACCTTGCGCTGTACCAGCGCGTCGTTGAGGGACTTCATCAGTTCTGCAGGCTTCTGACGCAGCGGAACCAGCGTTCTCATCAGACCGTTGACCATGGCGCCGTACAGAGCCGCGGCCGCGCCTTTGCCGCTGGAATCTCCGAAGGCGATCGCCATGTCGGAGCCCCCATGCGGAAAGAAGTCATAGAGGTCACCGGAGATCTGGCGCGCAGGCCGCAGCCCAATCGCAATGTCCAGCCCTTCCACATGCGGGGCTTCCTGGGGCAGCAGGATAGTCTGAAGCTCAAACGCTGCCTTCAGATCGTTTTGCATCAGGCGTTCGCGGTCGCCAATCTCTTCGTAGAGACGGGCGTTCTCCGCCGCCGTCGCCACCGAAGGCGCCAGCATACTCAGCATTCTGGTATGTTCGTCGGTGAAGTAGCCGATCCGTTCGCTTTCCAGATCCATCACGCCGATCACGCGATGCTGCACCACCAGAGGCACCGCAATCTCAGACCGGATATCCGGATGCGATGCAATGTAACGTGGGTCGGTGCCGGTATCGTGTACGCGAACGATCTCACGCGATGTTGCCGCTGCGCCCGTGATGCCCTTGCCCAGCGGAATGTTATCGATCTTCACGCGCTCGTCATAACGCATGCTGAAGCGATGCCGCAATGACCTCTGCTCCTGATCCACCAGCAAAATGCTGAACGCATCGTAGTTGATCAGGCCACGCACGCTGCCCGCAATCTTCTTGAACAGTTCATCAATATCGAGAATGGAAGAGAATTCCTGCGATATTTTCGAAAGGGTGCGGATGGTCCGGTACTGCCGCTCCGCCCGCCTGTATAACTGCGCGTTATCGATGGCTGCCGCGACGCGACCTGCAATAAGCCGGAGCATGGCGCGGTCATAATCGCTGAATGCTCCGGTACGGGTAGACTGCACGTCGATCACACCCACTAACCTGTTGCGCGCGATCATAGGAACGCTGAGTTCACTGCGCACGATGTCAGACGTGTTCAGGTACCGCTCGTCTTTCAGAACGTCCGGAACCAGAATCGGCTCGCGGTTCGCCGCAGCGATTCCAACTATGCCCTGACCAAGAGGAATGGCAAGGTTGCGAACCACTTCTTCCCGGTGGCCCACCGCATAACGAATCCGGAGGTCCTTCCGCTTCTCGTTGAAAAGAAGGATGGCAAACAGGTCGTAAGGGATAACGCGCCGTACAATATCCGCGACGCTGGAGAGTAACTCATCAAGGTCCAGAGTCTCGGACGTTACGGCCGAAACTTCCAACAGGAAATCGAGCAAATCACTACGTTCGCTGAACCGGACGCGCGGCTTGGCGCGAGGCGGCATTTAGTAAACGCCCGGACGTGTCGGATCGCCCCCGATGGTCCCGCCCTCAACTGTGGCAGGATCGGCCTGCACAATCTTCACACCGGAACTGGAGCCAATACGCATCGCGCCCGCCGCAACCATCGCCTTCACATCTTCGAGCGAACGGACGCCCCCCGACGCTTTCACGCCCATTTCCGGCCCAACCGTGCGCCGCATCAGGGCTATGTCTTCCACGGTCGCGCCCGACTTGCTGAAACCCGTAGAGGTCTTCACGAATGCGGCACCCGCGCGCTTCGCAATCTCGCAGGCCACTACCTTTTGCTCATTCCTGAGCAGGCAGGTTTCCAGGATGACTTTGACGATGGCGCCCTGACTCCGAGCGGCGGCCACCACGGCCCGAATATCCGCTTCCACATGGTCATACTCGCCGCCCATTAGCGCGCCTGTGTTCAGTACCATGTCGATCTCGCGGGCGCCGTCTGACGCTGCTCCCAAAGTTTCGGCTACCTTCGCGGCGGTGCTGGAAGCCCCCAGCGGGAACCCGACCACACAGCAAACCTTCGACGCGGAACCCTTTAACTCGTCTGCAACCAACGGTACCCAGAAGGAATTCACACAGACGCTGGCAAATTCGAACCGGAGCGCCTCCGCGCAAATCTGCCGCACTTCGCTTCGGGTGGCTTCCGGCTTTAGAATGGTGTGGTCGATCAGGTGCGCGATGTTACGGTCGAAATTCATGTTTTTTGGCGGTTGTAGAGATGCACCCCGCCCGCGTGGGTTCAGGAGCTGAAAACACTACCGTAGCATACGGAGGGAAGGGAATTCCGAATCCAAAGCATCCAAATGAGTATACGATTCGTAGCTTTGCATAAGATGAGGGCAGCTTTGCATAAGATCAGGAAAGACATGAGACTTCCGCGTTTACTGGCCTTGCCTCTGCTCGCCGGCCTCGCTTTGCTGCGAAGTGCCAGCGCGCACCCGATGGGCAATCTGAGCGTAAACCACTACGCGCGTCTGGAGCCCGGCGCAAAGGGCGTGAACGTCACGTATGTGCTGGATCTTGCTGAGATCCCGACATTTGAGCTGATGCAGTCCTGGAACGTGACGAAAGATGCGTCAAAGGCGGTGCTGGACGCGAAAGCGGCGGAACAGGCGCGCGCCTGTTCCGCCAATCTCTCGTTCACGGAAAGCGGCAAAAAGCTGGCGGTGAAGATCGACAGCACGGAGCTTGCGGTGCTCGACGGGGCAGGGAATCTGCCGGTCTTTAGGATCGCCACGAAACTGCGGGTTGCTGCAGCGGGTGGGCGTTTCGAGTACGAGGATCGCAATTATCCGACCAGGGCAGGATGGCGCGAGATTGTGATCAGGCCCGCTGCCGGTGCGGATGTGTCGAAGGCTTCGCGCGGCGATGTCGATGTGAGCCAGGCATTAACTTCTTACCCGCAGGATCCGACGAAAGCGCCGCCCCAGGATTCGCGGGCATGGTTTGAATGGACTCCTGTCGGTACCGTCCGCGAGGTTCG
This sequence comes from Bryobacterales bacterium, assembly GCA_030838885.1. Taxonomy (GTDB): domain Bacteria; phylum Acidobacteriota; class Terriglobia; order Bryobacterales; family Bryobacteraceae; genus BOG-234. The sequence continues at coordinate 11,341 of JAUZEU010000412.1, forward strand.
GAAACCCGTCGTGGTAGCAGACCCTGCTCCTGTGGCAGCGATTACTGCTGCGCCGGCTGCTGAGCCCGGGCGCGATGTGCGGCCGCCGGAGGCCCAGTCCTCCGGTGCTGTGAAGCGTAACGACGCAATCTCCCGGATTCTCCGGCTGAAAGAGATTTCGTGGCCTTTGATGGCCACCCTGCTGGGGCTGGCTTTCTGGTTCGGAGCGCTGCATGCGCTCGAGCCGGGGCATGGCAAAACGATGGTGGCGGCGTATCTGGTGGGAGAGCGAGGGACCGCGAAGCATGCCGTCATTCTCGGCGGCATGGTCACCTTCACGCACACCATCAGCGTTTTTATTCTGGGTATCGCCACCATGTTTCTTTCGCGGTACATCATGGCCGAGCGTATTTCGAAGGTGTTGGGGGTTATCTCAGGCCTGACGATTGTCTGGATCGGGGCAATGATGTTATGGCGACGCTATCGGACCCTGAGCCATGGTCATTCGCATAGCCATAATCACCACGACCACGGTGTTAGCCACGATCACGAGCACGGCCACTCGCACTCGCACGACCACGGGCATTCACATTCTCACGATCACGGCCACACGCATGAGCATGTGCATGCCACGGCGCATACCCACGACCACGGACACACGCATTCACACGGGGGACTCACCCATACGCACGACGGCCACACGCACTCGCACGTACCCGAAGGCGATATCTCAATCGGAAGTCTTATCGCGCTGGGCGCCAGCGGTGGCCTGGTCCCATGTCCATCCGCGCTGATCCTCCTCTTGAGTGCCATCTCCATCGGTCGCGTCGGCCTTGGCATGGTGCTGCTGCTCGCGTTCAGCCTGGGGCTTGCCATCGTTTTGACTGCTACTGGTCTTCTCGTCCTCTATGCGAAGAACCTTTTTCCGGAACGTACAACCGAGCACAGCGCCTTCTTCCGCTACATGCCTGTTTTCTCCGCAGCGGTCATCGTCCTCATTGGAGTGGTGATGACCAGTGTCTCGCTCGGCTGGATACCGACCAACCGCTTTATCGGATAGCTGGGTGAGTTACGTTTGGGTGATAGGCTGAGTGCCTGAAGCGGAGGAGTTCCGGAAAATGAAGTTTCCATCTGCGTGGCTGTTTGCCTTTGTTATAACGGCGGGGACGGTCAATGCACAGAGCAAGCCTGAGAAAACGCTCGACATATATTTCATTGATGTGGAAGGCGGGCATTCCACGCTCTACGTTTCGCCTGCGGGTGAGGCGATGCTGATCGACACCGGGAGCCCTGGCCCGCGCGATGCGGACCGCATCATGGACGTGATCAAAGCCGCCGGTGTTACCCAGATCGACCAGATGATCCTGACGCACTATCATGGCGATCATGTTGGCGGTCTCGAGGAACTCGCGAAGCGCATCCCCATTAAGCACTACATCGACCACGGACCCTCTATCGAAGAGAAGGAGCAGGTTGCCGGCTTTCAGAAGATGTACGCGGAGTTGCATGCCAAGGCGACCCGGATGGTCGCCAAACCCGGCGATAAGATCCCGTTCGCAGGCACCAGCGTTGTGGTTGTAACGTCTGCTGGAAAGGCGCTCAAAACTCCAATTGCCGGAGCGCCAGGGGCGGGCAAACCCAACCCGGCGTGCACAGGCTTCACGCCGCGCGACGAATCGCACGTGGATCCGGACAACCCGCAATCGGTTGGAATCGTCATGGCATACGGCAGGTTCCGCACGGTCAACCTGGGCGATTTCACCTGGAATGTAGAGCCGGAACTGATGTGCCCGAATAACCCGATCGGCACCGTTGATCTCTACCTCACCTCGCATCATGGCATCGATCAGTCCGGCTCGGCGGCACTGGTACATGGCCTGCAGCCGCGCGTTGCAATCATGCATAATTCCACCCGCAAGGGTGGCGCGGTTCAGACCATGCAGGTGCTGCACAGCTCACCGGGTCTGGAGGACGTATGGCAGCTTCACTGGGCATACGCGGCAGGGCTGGAGCAGAATTCTCCGGGGCTCTTTATCGCGAATGTGGAAGACTCCGCAACCATAGCCAACGTTCTGACGAACCCGCCGCCCACGTTCGGGCAGGGCAGGGGATTCGGCCTCGCGCCGAGTACTGGTCCAGCCGCCGGACCGCCCCCGGCAGCAGCACCGGCCGGTCGTGCAGGAGGCCGCGGAGCCCACACCGGACCGGCATTCTGGATTAAGGTGTCCGCGAAGCCGGACGGATCCTTTACGGTCACGAACACAAGAAACTCGTTCAGCAAAACCTACGCGGCGCGAAAGTAGAATATGTAGGAAGCATCCGCTGAAAACAGGGTCTATAGCGATGGCGGCGTGGATCTCACCCTGATTCGGTGGATGCTCTCACTCACGCCTGAAGAACGCCTGCAGGTGGTGGAAGACCACGCGAATGAGATTCTGGACCTTCGCGAGACAATGCCCGTTTCAGAGTGATGGGGCGCCTCAGAATACGTGAGATTCTTCGGGCACTTTGTCTTCACAGGGTAGACTTTATCGGTATTACAGGGTGCCCCCATCAATACCTTCGATATCGATATAGTGCACTCGCGCGAACCGGGCAACGTGCAGCTGTTGTTACTCGCGCTTCAGGAAATTGAGGCTGTGTACCGATTTCAACCCGAGCGCAGGCTAGCCCCAGGAGCCAGCCATCTTGTGTCGAAAGGGCACCAGTTGCCGGCCACCAAATTCGGGCCGCTCGATTTCTTAGGAAAGATCGGCCATTCGCGTTCCTTCGAAGACCTGCTTCCACTCAGCTTTGATTGGCATCCGGAGCCGGAAATCACGGTCCGCGTGGAGACGCACATCCAGGTAAAGGAAGAGGTCGCTGCGCCAAAGGATCTCGCCGTACTCCCCATCCTGCGCCGCACCCTGGAAGAGCGCTCTCGCCGTCCGAAAAACTAAGCCGCCAGCTGAACCGCACAGAACGCGCAGCGCTTCGCCTGAATCGGAATCTCGCTTAAGCACTCCGGGCACTTCTTCGTTGTCGGGTCTGCCGGCGGTTCTTTGCGCGCCCTCGATACCAGAGCATTCACCGGCAGCACCACCAGGTAATACACCACCGCCGCCACGATAACGAACGAGACTACGGCGTTAATGAAATCTCCCACCATAAACTTACTGCCGTTGATCTCGAACTGAATCGCCGAAAAGTCGGGCTTTCCTGCGACGGCCGCAATCAACGGCGTCAGCAGATCCTTTGTGAAGGCAGTCACGACGCTTCCGAACGAAGCACCAATAATCACACCTACGGCGAGATCGACCACATTCCCGCGCAACAGAAACTGCTTGAATCCGCCCGCCATCTTAGTCTCCTTAGCCCTCGCGCTTAACCCAGTAGCGTATGCGCTCGGTCAAAGCTTGTCAAGAAAACGGCCCAGACGTTCCATAGCAGGCTCCAATATTGTGCGATCTGCCGCATAACAGATGCGGATGGACCCTTCTCCGCCGGCCCCGAACGCCACTCCAGGCGCCAGCCCCACTTTTGTCTCCAGCAACAGCCGGCGGCAGAAGTCGAAGGAATCGGAGAGCCCTTCAATGCGCGGAAACAAATAAAATGCGCCCTCCGGCCTCGGCACGGTGACGCGCGGCATGCCTCGTAGAGCCTGCATGCAGAAGTCGCGATTCGCCTTCAGCCTGGCCAGCATACACGCAATCTCGTCCTCGCCATCCGCGAGCGCAGTCTCCGCCGCCTTCTGCGTAAAGCTGGGCGCATGAGAGATGATGAACTCGTTCAGTTGTGTCGCCTTCGCTGCCAGATCGGCACGCGCAATCAGCCACCCGATGCGCCATCCCGTCATGCAATAACTCTTGCTGAAGGAATGCACTACCATCACGGCATCATCGCGGGTTGCCTTCCGCAGAATGGAAGGCACGGGCGTCCCCAACGTCCCGGTTTCGTACCATAGCCTGTCATACACCTCGTCCGCCAGCATCCAGAGTCCGTGCCGGCGGCAGAAGGCGAGCAGCCGATCCTGATCCTCTTCCGTCGCTACCCACCCCAGCGGATTCGACGGCGAGGTATAGACCAGCAGTCTGGTCTTCCCGGTCACCGCCGCTTCCAGCGCGTTCCAATCGATCTCGTACCTGTCGCCTCGCAGCGGATGCGGTATCTCGACAGGTTTCGCGTTCGCCATTGCCACAATGGAAGCCCCGTTTGGCCACGCCGGCGTCAGCACAATCACTTCATCGCCCGGATCCAGCACGCAGCGGATCGTTACATTCAGGGCCTGCACTCCGGAGGCTGTAATCACAATCTCGCGTCGCGGGTCGAGCGTCACGCCCTGCATGCGAATGTAGTAATCCGCCAGCGCTTCCCTCAATGAGAGCAGGCCGGCGTTCTCCGTATAGAAGGTGTATCCCGCCTGAAGCGCACTGGCCGCGGCATTCTTGATGTAATCGGGTGTCGGCTGGTTAGATTCGCCGAAATAAAGCTTCAGCACTCCTTCCATCCGGAACGCCATCTCCGCCAGTTCACGAATACGGGAAGGCGGCACGGCCTGTACCGAACGCGCCAGACCTGCGGTTATCGCTGAAGAAGTTTCCACACGCGCATTTTCGCACTGTACCGGCCAGCGCACACCTGTGCTGGTCGACGCTGTTTGTCAGCGCATTCACCCGTTCATCAAAAGGGACTTAGCATTTGGCGTTCGCCGTGCCATTACGGATGTGTTCGCAGGCCGCTTGCCCGGACGCGGCGGCAGGCGTAACAGCAGGTCTGGTTGTGCGGTCTGCGCACAACCAGATCCTCCTGCGCCATGCTCACCGCCTACTTGCCCGGATACCGCAGCACCGTGTAATTCGTCAGAGTAATGCTGTCGCTGCCCTGCTTCGACACCGAACCCAGCAAATCCACCTTGACGCCGTTCTGCACCGTGGCATTAGTTATAGCGGGCAGGAACGGGAGCACCGAGCCCCAGCTCTGCACTGTAATCTGCGCCCCGCCACTGGTGACCGCAGCTTCAGTCTGACCGGCGAACGCCAGGTCCTGAGTGCCTCCGTGCCTGGCGAATACGGTCTTGCTTCCCCAGTTCAGCTGCACATCGAAGCCCGATGCCGTGCCCGTATGAGCAAAGGTGAAACGAACTTCGATGCGGTCTCCCGGCTTCAGCCCCAAAGCGGGAATGTCGCAACTCCCCAGTGAGGTAAGTGTTGTAGAGACATTCGCCTTTCCACTCGCGCTGCACAGAACCTGTGCAGCCGCCGTACCGGCCAGAGTCGGCGACCTCAGGTTACCGGGACCAAAGTCGGGATCGACCCTGTAGTTCGCCACCAGAGTGTCAAGCGGTTGCGGCACAATGCCGGGCACAAACCGGAGGGTCGAACCATTCAGCGTATAGTCGAAGCTCGCTTTCATGTACATGCCGTTCCGAAACAGCGAGAGGCTCAGCCCGCTCGGAGCGTTCAGCAGCGTGAAGGTGTTGTTCGTGCCGTCCACCAGACCCGCCGGAGTTTCGCCATCGAAGAAAACCGATACCGGGCCGCCGCACGGTCCTGTTGTGCCGTCGGCTAAAACGCAATCGCCCACGTTGCCCACCACCGTTTCAATCTGCCCGTTCTGATTGATCACGGCTACGCTGCCCGTGCCGAAGCCTGCGCCCTTCACGGGCCTCTGCGCCAGGTCCGCCACAAGACCCACTACAGCCGACTCGACGATGGGCGTCTGGTTCCCTGGCGCCGAGTTTGAACTCGTGATCATGCCCGTTCTCACATCGGCCACCCGCAGCGCCTGCGTGCTGGCCGCGACCGTCCACGTCTCTGTGAATTGTTCACGGCCATCACTCTGATACATCACCGTGTATGTGTTCGCAGGCGCCTGCATGCCTGAGTTAGGGGCAAGCTGCACCTGCAGATTGCCGTTGAGGACCTGGACACTCCTGCTCTGCTGAACGATGGTGCCTATATTGTTCGCGTCGAACGTTCCCCAGTGGATCGTAAGGGTTCCAGTGAAGCGCGTGCCATCGGCTTTAAAGAGCGTGTCCTGAATGGTTGTCAGCCCTTGTTGGGTGTCGGCGATTCCGCAAAGAGCGGCAATCGTTATGCAAAGGGGGTACCGCAAAAGTTTGTGTGTCAGAAGATTTCTCATGCTTCTCTCTGGCCACATCATTACCTTGCACAAAGGCGACTACGTGCATTTCGCTCCAGCGTTTTGGTTGTAAATACAACGCTGCTTTGGACTTTACTTTATTTGCAACTGCTGTGACTGAGATTGCTCAGTCAGCGATAGAGGCCTTGCGCGCGGATGTAGCGGAGCACCGCTGCAGGTACGGGCACGCTCTTATCGGCGGCCGCGAGCAGCTGCCGGATTGCTGAGGATGAGATGGGGATTTGCAGACCGCCAAGCGGATGCACGGTCGCTCCGGGAGGTATTTGGTAAACCGCTCCTGGCCGGTCCACCACGATGAACTCCACCAGCCGCACCACATCTTCCCACCGATACCAGGTTCTGATTTCGGCGAAGGCATCGGCGCCGATCAGGAAGCTGAGATCGCCCATTCCCGCTGTCAGGAGCTTTTCTATTGTGTTGATCGAGTAGCTTCGTTGCTGTGGATCGGGCCCAATGGCTTCTTCGATGCGGGACACCTCGAAGGCGGGTTCACCGGCACATGCCAGCTCAGCCATTCGCACGCGATCCTCATAGGGCGCGAGTGCGATGTCGCTTTTGTGTGGTGGATTTGCCGCGGGAACGAACAGGACTTTCCGGAGATCGAACCGGCTTACCGCTGCCCGCGCGATCTCCAGATGAGCATTATGGATCGGGTCGAAGGTGCCGCCGAACAGGGCCGTTCGCGCCTTCCTCTGTCCGGCAGCCAACTTGTCTTTAGCTCCGCTCGATCTTTACGGAATTCACCTTCACGTCTTTGTTCGGGCGATCGCTGGAGTTGCGGGGCAGCTTCGAGATCTTCTTCACAACATCGAAGCCTTCGACAACTTCTCCGAAGATGCTGTGCTTGTTGTCCAGCCACGGAGTCGCGGCCACGGTCACGAAGAACTGGCTGCCATTCGTGTTCGGTCCGGAATTCGCCATCGAGAGCAGCCCTGGTTTGGAGTGCTTCAGGTCGGGATGAAACTCGTCTTTGAATTTGTAGCCAGGGCCGCCGCGACCACTTCCTTCGGGGCATCCACCCTGAATCATGAAGTCCGGAATGACGCGGTGAAAGACCAGGCCGTCGTAAAAAGGCTTGCCTGTCTTCTTGCCCTCTGCAAGGTCTGTAAAGTTCTGAACGGTCTCAGGAGCCTTGTCCGCGAACAGCTTCGCCTTGAAGCTTCCCTCGCTCGTGTCGAACAACGCGTACGTTTCATTTGCCATAAGGTGATTTTAACGGCTTCACAGTTGCGAGCGCTGCTCACGTGCGGCAAGCGAGGCCAGTTCATCCGCCCGGTTGTTGTCTTCGTGCGACGCGTGGCCCCTGGTCCAGACCCAGCGGGCATTGTGCCGGGCTACCTGCGCATCCAGCTCTTCCCACAGATCGCGGTTGATCACGGGCTTCTTTGCGGCTGTCATCCAGCCGCGCTTCTTCCAGTTCGGCACCCACTCGTTGATGCCTTTCATCACGTATTCGGAGTCTGTGATCACCTCCACCTCGCATCTCTCTTTCAGCATCCGGAGCCCTTCTATGGCGGCTCGCAGCTCCATGCGGTTGTTCGTTGTGTGTGGTTCGGCGCCGAACATTTCTTTCTTATGCGGACCGAAGCGAAGGATGGATGCCCAGCCTCCCTTGCCCGGATTTCCAAGGCATGCGCCGTCTGTTATCAGTTGAACTTTCTTCACCAGCTTCCTCTTGTACCACTCCGGCTCTTCACGCTTAAACACAGTCGCAAACATTTTTCAACTTTTTTGGTTTATCTTTTTTGTGTTTCGTTTCATAATGGGGGACAGGGAGAATCACCAACAATGGCTACAACCAAAAAAGCAGTAAAGAAGGCAGCTCCGAAAAAGGCTGCTGTGAAGAAGGCTGCGCCCAAGAAGGCAGTTGCGAAAGCACCTGCAAAGAAGGCCGCTGCGAAGAAGGCGCCTGCCAAGAAGGCAGTGGCTAAGAAAGCCGTCGCAAAGAAGGCTGCGCCCAAAAAAGCGTAGTCTGTTCTTCTTCACGGGGCTGGCCGAAAGGCCAGCCCCATTTTTTTGGCCCGCAAGCTCTTAGAGCTTCGTCCAGTAGAAGTATCCGATCATGGTCTTGCCATCGATAATCTCGTTGCTCAGGATGGCCTGCTTCAGTTCTTTCTTTGTGAACCACCGCGTCTCGATTTGTTCGTCCTCCATCGGCGCCGCCTCACCCTCCTTCAGGTCCGTCGCAAGAAAGACCGTCATCTTCTCCTTCAGGAAACCGGGGCTCGGATAGTAGCTCACCAGCTTCTTCCACTTCTTTGCGCGCACTCCGGTCTCTTCGATCAGCTCGCGCTTCGCGGCCTGCGCCGCCGTCTCGCCATCGTCGATCTTGCCCGCCGGGAGTTCCCACATGTACTGGCCCGCGGGCAGCCTGTACTGCCTCACCAGAAGCACCCGGTTCTTCTCATCCACGGCCATCATTACGGCAGAACCGTTGTGCCGGACGATGCTCCGCTCGATCGCAAAACCATTGCTGTCAACCGCTTTATCCTGCGTGACCCGGAACACGGGGCAGCTGTATACTTCCGTCGACGATACCGTTTTCATCTTCATAGTTCCTTTGCAAACTGCTTGGTTGAATGCGTGTTCACGATGTCGTCGGCGGTCAGGCCGCCGCGTCGCGCGGTGGTGATCCCGAACCGCATGTTCAGAAGGTGCTTGGGATGGTGCGCATCCGTCGAGACGATGAACTTCGCGCCTTTCGCCTTCGCCGTCCGGATATGGTTCGCGCTCAGGTCCAGGCGCTCCGGGCTGGAGTTTACTTCCATCCACACGCCTCGCCTGACCGCCTCTGAGACTACCTTGTCGAAGTCGAACGCGTACGCTTCGCGGTTCAGCAACAGCCTTCCCGTGGGATGTCCAAGGGCCTTCAGGTGCGGACACTCCAGCGCTTTCAGCAGGCGATCGGTCATCGCCTCCGGTTCCAGATTGAAGTGGCTGTGGACGCTGCCGATCACCATGTCGAGTTCGGCCAGCGCATCCCAGGCGATGTCCATATCGCCGTCCTTCATAATGTCGCACTCCAGGCCGGAGAAGATCCGGATGCCCAGGTCGCCCGTCTCATTGATCTTCCGCACCGTCTGTGCGAACTCCACCACGCGCTTCTCATCCAGGCCGAAGGCCATCGCGATGGCCTTGGAATGGTCTGTGATCGCAATGTACTCGTAGCCCAGTTCACGGGCCGCCGTAGCCATCTCTTCCAGCGTGGCGCGGCCGTCCGTGGCCGTGGTGTGCATGTGCAGATCGCCCCGGATGTCGCTCTGCTGCACCAGCTTTGGCAGCGCATGGGCTTCGGCCAGTTCGATCTCGCCCTGGTTCTCGCGAAGCTCCGGCGGTATCCAGTCGAGCCCCAGAGCCTGATAGATACCCTCCTCGGTCTCCCCTGCCACACGAACCTCGGTGCCCTCATCGCCGGCGCGGAACAGCCCGTACTCGCTGAGCTTGAAGCCCATGCGGATGGCGCGCTGCCGCAACGCGACGTTGTGCTCCTTGCTGCCCGTGAAGTACTGCATGGCGGCGCCGAAGCTCTCATGATCCAGCGC
>JAUZEU010000413.1 GCA_030838885.1 Bryobacterales bacterium
CTGAATTGGCAAACGGGCGTATCTGATTTCTCTCAAACAATAACCTGCGCCATGCTTGCTGCGTCTTCCACAGATATTCGGCTACTGCCATCCCGACCGGGGCATCGGCGGCTACTACGACTTTCTGCGATTCGAGGAAGGCAGTTGGGTTATGTCCCCTGGCGACGTTTCGTGAAAGGGAATCCCCGAACTGCTGATGGCCAAGCCTGCGGCGTTTCTCTTCAGGTAACCATTCAGGCGACTATGGTTCCCGTGGTGGGGCTACTGGCCGGAGTGGGTTTCGCCAAGATGAGATTTTGCTTCTACCCAGGATATTTCACTGTATTTACTGAAGGCATTATTGAAGTGGTGAATGAAAAAGAAGAACAGCGGTAGATTGCTTGTCGCGTATCTCAGCGCCAGACAGATGATTGACAGGATTTTTTCCGCGATGCCGATCCTTTTACGGGAACAGCAAACAGTATGGTCATATGACCCTGCTCATCGTCAAACCGCCACCCGTCAGCACTGTAGGGAAATCATTATTGTCTCGTTTACAATAGCGGCAGCCGATCCATGTTCCCGGCCCTCATCACATTATCGGTGCCCAAACTGAGAATAACCGCATTGCTGGACATCCTGGCAGTGGCGGTGTTGATTTACCAGCTATTGCAGATTGTTCGGGGCACGCGCGCCGCACATATTCTGGCCGGTATTGTGGCTGTGGCCACCATCTATCAGGTGGCTGTTTTCGCCCGCCTGGAAGCTCTGAGATCTCTGCTTTTTTCTCTTGCGCCCTACTCGGCAATTGCGATTATTGTCCTGTTTCAATCCGAAATTCGGCGAACTCTGGCGCGGCTGGGTCGTCGCCGGCTTCTGGGCGGCTATCAACGACCGGAGTCGACTGACGAAATCCTGCTGGCTTTGTCCGCGATGTCGCGAGACAAGGTGGGCGCGCTGATCGTGCTGGAACGCGATATCGGTCTGCGAACTTTTATTGAAAGTGGTGTCCCGCTCGATGCTCAGATCTCCCGAGATCTGATACTGTCCATCTTTCATTCCGGGACCGCTCTGCATGACGGCGCAGTCATCATTCAAAAGGATAGAATTTCGGCGGCGGCGTGTTTCCTTCCGCTGAGTGTGAATCCCCTTATCTCTACTCAAATGGGTACCCGCCACCGCGCGGGAATCGGCATTACGGAAGAGACCGATTGCCTGACGCTGATTGTGAGCGAAGAAACCGGCGGTATCTCGGTCGGCGCTTTCGGTAATCTGGAACGGAACGTTACGATCGAGCGGGTGGATACCCGGATTTACAACCATTTTGGTGCGAAGCGCCACGATTCCCCTCCGTCCGGTCCGATGGCCCCGGTGGAGACTCCCGCCCAGACCACCTTGAGGACAAGAGAATGATCTCGATGCGCGGGCACTGGCCGCGTCTTCCCTGGGAGCGCTCATGCGCTGGCTGACCCACAACTTCGGCTGGAAACTCTTATCGCTGCTTGTGGCCATTATCGTCTGGTGGAATATCGGGAACGATCCCGATCTCGCGACGTTCATCTCCGCCCCGGTGCAGTTCCGGAACTATCCGAGTGACCTTGAGATCAGTTCCCCCATCGTGGACACCATTGATGTTGAAACCCGTGGACCTGCCGGCCAGTTAAGCGATCTCCGATCAGCGCATCTGTCTGCAGTAATCGATTTTTCCACCGTAAAATCGCCCGGAGAGCGCACCTTCACGCTGACCTCTCAGGAGGTTCAGTTGCCACGGGGCTTGCAACTCGTCCGCACCGTTCCTGCCCAGTTACGCTTTACTTTTGAACGCCGGGCCACACGCGAACTAAAAGTGGATGTCCCTACCTCGGGCGTGCTGCCTCAGGGACTTTCCCTGGACTCCATTGAGGTTTACCCGCCGGCTCTGACCATCACCGGGCCGGAAAGCCGCGTCCGCGCCGCCAGCAACGCTGTTACCGACCCCGTGGACCTTCGCCAGGTAACAGCCGATTCACAGCGTCCCCTCTCTGTCTTTGTTTCGGAACCGGAAGTTCGTTTTGTTAACGCTCCACAGGTTACAGTGAAGATTCACGTTAAACGAACCACGAAATAACATGGCAAAAAAGCTTTTCGGCACAGACGGCATCCGCGGCGTAGCGGGTGAGCCGCCACTCGATCCTCGAACCGTCACTGCGCTCGGCATTGCGCTGGCAGACGACCTGATTCGTCAGGGACTGGCTGCCAAACCGGTCCTGCTGGGAATGGATACGCGCGAATCGGGTCCGGCCCTCGCGGCGCGCCTTGCGGAAGGGATGGCAAGGCGCGGGGTCTCTGTGCAGTTCGCAGGCGTGGTGACCACGCCCGGTGTCGCTTATCTGACGCGTACCGGCGATTTTGCCGCGGGCATTATGATTTCGGCCTCCCACAATCCGTTCGCTGACAACGGTATTAAAGTGTTCGCACAAACCGGTTTCAAATTGCCGGACGCCGAAGAGCATGAGATCGAGGAAGAGATTTTCCGGATTCTTGAAAAAACGGAGCCATCCGCCGCTCCGGTCGCGCTTACCGAAACTTACGACGTTCGCCGTTACATGGATTTTCTGCTGGGTACACTCAGTACCCGCCTCGAAGGCTGCAGCATCGTGATGGATTGCGGCAACGGCGCGGCGTCCGCGCTGGCCCCCGCACTCTTTCGCGAGGCCGGCGCACGCGTGACGGCCATATGTAACGAGCCGAACGGGCGCAATATCAACCTAAACTGCGGCGCCCTGCACCTGGAGCAATTACAGAAAAAAGTGGTCGAACTGAAGGCCGATGCAGGCGTCGCTTTCGACGGTGACGCCGACCGCGCGCTCATGGTTGGACCCTCTGGCCGGATCGTTGACGGCGATGCCATCATGCTGATCGCCGGTCGCCGCATGCAGCAGGACGGGCACCTTCCCGGCAATATGATCGTGTCCACGGTCATGTCGAATCTGGGCCTGGAAAAAGCTCTGGGGCTCGCTGGAATCACCATGCTCCGCACGGCCGTAGGCGATAAGTACGTACTGGAAGAGATGCTGCGCCGCAACGCTCCTCTGGGCGGCGAACAATCCGGCCACATCATTTTCAGCGAATATTCCACCACCGGTGACGGCATGCTGACGGCTTTGAAGGTTCTGGAAACCTGCCGGCGCGAAAATCTGAGCCTGGATGATCTGGCTTCCGACCTGAAAGTCTTTCCGCAATTGCTGGTCAACGTCCGCGTGAAAGAACGCAGGCCGCTGGACCAGTTACCGGGAGTGGTGGATGAAATCCGTGCCTGCGAAACGGAACTCAACGGCTCCGGTCGAGTGCTGGTACGGTTCTCCGGAACCGAGCCGCTGTTGCGAGTCATGGTGGAAGGCGCCGAACAGACCCAGATTGAAAGCCTTGCCGGGCGGATTGTTGCTGCAATCCACCAGGAATTGGGATAAAACAAACTCTATGCGTATTCCATTGATCCTGCTCGCCACCGCGTCCATCGTTGCTATTGCCGTCGCTCAGACTCCTCGAAACAGAGCGCCCCTCCCGAACGAACAATGGGTCTCCCTTTTCAACGGCAAGGACTTGGCCGGCTGGGATCAGGTGGGTAAGGAAAAGTGGACTGTGGAGGATGGCTTAATTCATGGCAAAGCCGTCACGAAAGAATACGGATACCTGCAGACCGCGAAGGATTACAAAGATTTTCACATGGCGCTGCGCTTCAAGTGCGTGGCCGACGGGAACAGCGGCGTTTTCTTCCATACCCGCTTCAAGCCCGGGACCGCCGATGTGTCTCAGGGAATGCAGTTCGAAATCGACCCCACCGCTAACCACCACACCGGAGGATTGTACGGCGATGGCCGGAACTGGATTGCATGGCCCTCGCCCGAAAACGAGTACGTGCTCCGGCAGCAGGACTGGAACGAGTATCTGCTGAAGGTGGAAGGCAATCACTACGTGGCGCGCCTCAACGGCGTTGTGGTGATCGATTTCACCGACCCGTCACCGAAGTCCTTCGATGGAACCATCGCGCTGCAGTTGCATGCCGGCGGCGGTGGCGACATGATGTTCCGGGACATCTACGTTCGCGATTTATCGGTCAGGTAGTACATTCGCAGTGCAGGGCCGGGTTGACCCGGCACCCTGCACCGTGCACAATGAAGGCTCGTGGAGTGATTTAGGTTCGCGCGGGCGAGCCAGCTACTTGCAACCACGCTAAAAAACGCTAAAGGCAACCGTTGGTCAAGTCCGACCTGGTGCCTGCTGCCATTAAGGAGAATGACCAACGTGCGTATCACCGAACTTCTATCCGTAACAATTTCCGTCGACCCGCTTGAAATCGAGCACTTGCTCGATGCCTTGGCCAAGCTGCCGCATCACATCAACCCGAATCTTCGATATGAAGAATGGGCAACGCACGTGGAGTTTCCTGCCTGGCGTTCATGGCTGGACGATCTCGAGGGGACGATAGCGCGCGAGGGATTCGATTCCGCCCGGCTTAGCTATCGTCCGGCAGTCGTGGCGAACGGCGAAGACGTCGTACACTCCGCCTGGCTAACATCAGAAGACACATGCAGGACGAAACAGCTGTTGCGCTGAACCGCGCATTGCATCATTCGCTTGAGTTTCTTGGCAAGCTGGATGGCGCACCGGTTGGAGCAACGGCCAGTCTCCAGACACTGCGCAAGCGGCTGGTGAAGCGCCTGGAAGACGGTCCGCTGCCGGCGCAGCAGGTGATTGACGAACTGGTTGCCGATTCCGCAGGCGGCATCATCGGCTGCACCGGGGGCCGTTTTTACGCGTGGGTGGTGGGTGGTGCAGTTCCGGCCTCCCTTGCCGCGGACTGGCTGACTTCCGCATGGGACCAGAATGCGGGAATCTACGCTTCGGGGCCCGCCGCCGCCATTGCGGAAGAGGCTTCGGGAGCATGGCTGAAAGACCTGCTCGGTATTCCCGCCGAGGCGAGTTTCGCCCTGGTAACCGGGTGCCAGCTGGCTCACGTCACCTGCCTCGCAGCGGCACGATACTCGGTGCTCAAAGCACAAGGTTGGGACGTCAACGAACACGGATTATCGGGCGCTCCAGCCATTCGGATCCTGTCGGGCGAAGACCGGCACGGCTCCATCGAGCGCGCTCTTCGATTACTGGGGTTGGGCAAGAGCACCGCAATCGAGATGCAGCCGGAAGCTCTGGAAGCGGTTTTGCAACGCCAACCCGATCGGCCCACCATTGTCCTGCTGCAGGCCGGAGAGCTGAACACAGGCGCGTATGACCCGTTCACGAAACTGATTCCAATTGCGAGGAAATACAATGCCTGGGTGCATGTGGATGGTGCGTTCGGACTGTGGGCTGCGGCCAGCCCGCGGCTGCGGCACCTGCTGCGCGGCGCCGAATCGGCCTACTCCTGGGCGACCGACGGCCACAAATGGCTCAATGTTCCTTATGACTGCGGTTACGCCTTCGTCCGGGATGCCACAGCGCACCGGGCCAGCATGTCGCACCGCGAGTCATACCTGATTCACGACGAGGACGCGCGTGACCAGATGGACTGGAACCCGGAGTGGTCACGCCGTGCCCGTGGCTTCGCGACCTACGCGGCGCTGCGGGAGTTGGGACGTTCCGGTATAGCGGAGATTGTGGACCGGTGCTGTGCCAACGCCCACGCGCTCGTGATGGGCATCGGTTCCCTGCCCGGCGCCGAGGTCCTTTGGGAGCCAACCATCAACCAGGGGCTGGTGCGATTTCTCGATCCGGCCGGGCCAGATCACGACCGCTACACCGACCGCGCAATCGCAAGTATCGTTGCTTCCGGGGAAGCCTTTTTCGGCGGCTGCACATGGCGAGGCAAGCGCTGCATGCGGGTCAGCGTCTCCAACTGGCGCACAACCCAGGTCGATGTGGATCGCGTGATTGCTGCATTTTCCCGAATCCTGAGTGCCGGATTCCCGGCCGAATGATCACCCGCCAGCAGTGGCTCACGCTTTTCGCTGC
>JAUZEU010000795.1 GCA_030838885.1 Bryobacterales bacterium
CAAGTGTTGATGCTTCAGCATTTCGCCCCGTTTGTTCGCAGCCTTGAACGCGGGCAAATCCTGCTGGGCAGCTTTTTCCAGCCTGACGTATGCATCCACTCGATCCTTAAAACTTTGAATCAGCGCCGCACCTTCGTTCACACGCGTCTGGCCGAAGCCCAGAGTAACGTTGCAGGGCAGACACACGAGAAAAAGCGAAGCCATTTCTCTTCGCGTGGGCGTCACGCGGGAACCGGTGGCCGGCTGGCCGCTTCCTGAATGGTTTCCTTCACGGCCGTTTTCACGGCGGCCCGAACCGTTTCCTCCAGCGCCTCCAAGTCAACACCCTCCAGCGTCACACTGCGCGGCGAAAGGTCCGACGCCAGACCCTCCATGACTTCGCTGACCGACGGGAGTTCTCTGGTCATGGCTTTCGCCACTTTTCTTGCGAGTTTGTCGCCGAGCAATGGCGCCTGGGACAATTGGTCGTTCGAGGCCTTCACTGCCTTCCAGTCATCCTCAAAGACCCGGGCAATTCCCTTCACCACCCGGCTGTTGCTCACGATTACACCGACTTCCCTGCGGCCGTCGAGTTCCAGCGCCCGAAGGCTCTGGCTTCCCACAAAGGCATCCTTGCCGTCCCGGATGATCGTACGGGTGTGAAGCCGGATCGTGGAGAGGGGCCGAGCGGCTATTTCAGGGCTCGGGCGCTTCATCCTTCCAATCACCCGGATCTTCACGCCGGCCCTGCCGCGTTCTTCCAGGACGCGGATCATTTGTGGATCGCAAAGGCCTGGATCGTAAATCAGCAGATCCTTCTTCGCCCCTTCCAGAAACGCGGCCAGTTCAGACCTGGCGTTTAACGGGCTCACCAGAAATGCCTTGAGGCCGGGAGTGTAGGGCTGCCGCGCGCAATCTGCATCGAACAGTCTGGCCGCTTCCAGCACCAGCCGCGGTGAGGTGGTAACGATGCCGAAGCTGCGGCTGCGGTCAATGTCAAGTGCAGTGAAATTGAAAGCAAGAAGGTAGAGCTGCTTCCGGTCAATCAGCATCATCTTGCCG
This sequence comes from Bryobacterales bacterium, assembly GCA_030838885.1. GTDB lineage: Bacteria > Acidobacteriota > Terriglobia > Bryobacterales > Bryobacteraceae > BOG-234. The sequence continues at coordinate 1,042 of JAUZEU010000795.1, forward strand.
TGGTATCTGGCGAGATCGCTCGCAGTTCGTGAGACGGTAACGCCGCCAGCTAACAGACGCGTTTCCAGTTGCCGCAGGTTGCGCTCGCCCCCATGGTTCGTCCACGCGATCAATGCCTGAACCGCGACACCGCGGGCCACAGCCCTGATAAGTGCCTCTTCGATTTGCCTGCTGTCGAACCGGAAAATCAGAATGTCGACACGCTGCCTGCTCTTATCGATAGCGGCAACCAGCGGATCAACGCCAGCATCCGGTTGAACAAGCAAACGGAAGCCGATCGGTTTAGGTTTGCTGTTGGTCTTATCGTGCATTTGCACTGGCATCTTACATGCAAGTACGTAGCCAAGTGCCTTGCCGGTACGCATCTCGTGGCAAGCATCTGAACGATGAGACTAACGAAATGCACTTACAAGCGCACGGAAACCGTGCATCGGCGGTGATTTTGGCAGGCGCTTTGCTCGCAGATCATGCATCACCCACTGGCCGACCGTGGTAGTCGACCGCTTCTGAACATAAGAGCACGCCGCTCCGACAGCCGCGATCAACACTGCAGCGATCGCTGCCAGATTTACTATCGCAAGCCGGTTCTGGCCCGCGGAGGCGTCCGCGAGATGGATGATCCACGCTGGCGGAACGCCGGTAAGGGGCGGGCCTTCACCACGGTGTCGATTGCGATCTTCAGGGGCCATGGCGAAAGCAGGTCGGCCGCGCCTCCGCCAAGTGCCGCGAGAAGGGCAACAGCAAGGGTCCCCTTGTGGGGTTTAAGCAGAGTTCCGATTGTGCTTCCGGATGCAGCAGCAGGTGCGGATTCCAAGTTTCACCTGAGGGCGACTGCAGGCGGGGCACTCGGAGGATCGGGAATGGATCTGTTGCGGTGAAGGCGACGGCGAATATCGGGCCAAAACTCTATAAAGGCGTTACTCAGGGCATGCGTTGCAAAGCTGAAGGCGATCCGATTCAGGGCATCCCCCGTTGAGTTCCGGCTATCCGGTATCCAGGTGTTAGAAAGGAAGGAGATCGAGGGAATCGCGATCAATCGGGCATAAGCCGGCGTTTCGTGTCCGTCATGATTGTGGGAAACAACGGTCATCCGCAAGACATTGCGGACTCGTGCGCCAGTCCGCACTTGAGGAACCCGATGATATCGGGGATCTTCTCCCCACAATGACCCCATGCTCGCTTCTATACCACTCGAAACTGTCCTGTTGACAAGACGGAATCCGTAGCGCTCGCCAAAGCCCCCCCAGTGCGGGCCGTATTCCGGCGGGTCATTACGAAGTGTATCGATACCGGCGCTTACGGCACCGGTCAACAGGCTCGATGGTCCCAGAGCTGCGTTTGAGAACCACTTGAGCCGCTGTTGCGCGGTGATGGGCTCATACGGCTGCGTGAACGAGATGGCATTCTGTCCCGTTAAAGCAGTCGCAGGTAATAATAATAGTGGTAAAACTGCCCGGCAGTGCATGCAGCACTCACCTAGGCACGCCGATGGCCAACTCCGGTTCTATTGACTCCGAGATTTCCTGGCTGGAAAGCGGGAGCCGAACGGTTACATGATGAACTTCTTCATCGTCCAACAGAGTAATCGTGTCCCCAGTGATTGTACGGCCATCTACGCGCACAGCTGCAGAGTCATGCCCTGCATGTCGCTCAACGGTAATTTCATAGACTGCAGACCGATAGCGGTAAGTGATCTCAAAACCGGGCCACGCATCCGGAATGACCGGCTTCAAGGTAAGTGTATCTCCCCGCAGCCTGAAGCCGAGCACGTCCTGCACCCAGATGCGATACATCCAGGCGGCGGAACCGGTGTAGCATGTCCAGCCGGCGCGGCCCACACGCCCAGGGGCGGTGGACACGTCCGCCGCCACGGCATAAGGCTCACCGCAATAGCGGGCGACATCCTCGGGTGTTCGTGTGCGCTCCACCGGGCTCATCATGGTGAGCAACTCGGTAGCTTTCTTTCCGTCACCCCGGCGCGCCCACGCCATCGCCATCCAAAGCGAACCATGCGTGTACTGCCCGCCGTTTTCACGCAGACCGGGCGGATAACCCATGATGTAGCCCGGATGCGGTTCGGAGCGGTCGAAAGGTGGAGTGAAGAGGCGTACCAGGTGGTTCTCGGAATCGACAAGCAGTGACTGCGCGGATTCCATTGCACCAAGACTCCGGTCCGGGTCACCCAGGCCGGAGATGACGGCCCAAGCCTGCGGCAGGGAGTCAATGCGAGCTTCGGAATTTGCGTGCGAACCGAGCGGTGAACCGTTATCGAAGAACCCACGCAGATACCATGCGCCGTCCCACGCATTGCTTTCAACCGCGGCACTCAGCAGTGCCGCTTTCTCACGCAATGGGGCTGCGGCACCGGGCTGGCCCGTCATTTCGGTCATCTCCGCGAACGAGTTCAGAGTGGAGGCGAGGAACCACGCGAGCCAGACGCTCTCCCCTCGTCCGGCCGCCCCGACGTGATTCATACCGTCATTCCAGTCGCCGTTGCCAATCAAAGGTAATTCATGAACGCCTAATTGCCAGGCGCGATCCAGCGCCCTGTGGCAGTGTTCCAACAGCGAAGCAGAATCCGGCGATACGGAGGGCGTGGACAGACGCTCCTGCTCTCCCGCTGCCAGCACCGGGGCCTCCAGGAACGGCACAGTCTCCGAGAGTATGGACCGGTCACCGGTGATCCCGACGTAGTCTGCAACAGCATAGGGTAGCCAGACAAGGTCATCCGAACAGCGCGTCCTTACTCCCATACCCGTCTCCGGGTGCCACCAGTGCTGCACGTCACCTTCGGTGAACTGCCGGGCAGCGGCGAGCAGAATGTGATCGCGGGTTAACTGAGGTGCGGCATAAACGAATGCCAGCGAGTCCTGAAGCTGATCGCGGAATCCCATAGCCCCGCTGGACTGGTAAAAGGCAGAACGTCCCCAGAAGCGGCAACTGATCGACTGATACAGCAACCAGCGGTTAAGCAGCAGATCAGTGGAGAACAAGGGGGACTTTACCTGCAGGGTGCCGAGCACCGAATCCCACCACCGGCGCGTGCCACCCAGAAGAGTATCCACCTGAGCGGGAGTCAGACACCGGTTCAGAAGTGCCCGGGCCTCGTCGGGCGTCTCTGTCTGGCCGAGCACGAAAACAACTTCCGTCGTCATGCCCTGCTCGATCGTCACCTGAACCTGAAGAGCAACAGCGGGATCGAGCGCTACGCCCATGCGATTATCGAGCCGGACGCGTTCAAGCGCAGCCGGGCGATTGCCTGGCCGGTTGCGCCCCAGGAACTGGGTGCGATCCCCCGACCACGACGAAGGCGCCGGGCTCGATGCAGCGAACGTGACATGGCCCGCATAGGACCCGCTCCAGTACTGACGCGCAAAGAGCGCGCCGCTCGACTCATCGCGGGATGTCACGACGTGCAATTGGTTATCTTCCCGGACGCTGCCAAGTACCAGCGAAGCGAAGTAGGTGACGCAGAGACGGCGCGTTCGGGAAGAATCGTTGCGAAGTCTTAGCCGGTAGATCTTGACGGGGTCACCCGAGCCGTTTTCATGGACCGGGACAAACACCGTCAGTTCCTGCCCGACGCCGTGACTGTTGTGCTCAAAAACGGAGTAGCCATGCCCGTGCCGGGCTCGATAGGCGTCGCTCTCGCGAATAGGCTGCGGCGTGGGGCTCCAGAATACGCCGGTTTCCTCATCGCGCAGATAGACGGCCTCCGACGGCTCATCGCTCACCGGATCGTTGTTCCACGGCGTAAGCCGGTTCATCTGGCTATTGCCACGCCAGGTGAAGCCAAGTCCGCTCTCGCTGACCATGGCGCCGAAGCCGGGGTTGGCCATCACGTTGACCCACGGCGCTGGCGTATTGTCGCCGGGCTTGAGATAGATGGCATACTCGCGGCCATCTTTCGTAAAGCCGCCTTGTCCGTTGAAATAAGGGAGTTCCAGAAACGGCAGCGGAAGGGATGGTTCTTCGGCACTCCCATCGCCTATAAGTCTTGGGCCGGCGGCGGACGCTTCAGAGATGCCTGCGAGTTGTTGTTGCAACGACCCGCGATTGCCCCCGAGCACCAGGCTGGAAGAGGCCAGAAGCAGATTCCGATGGTCCTCCGGCATGGGATACCAGTCGCGCAGGAACACCCCGCCAGGCTTATCGGTGCCGGTCTCTACAGAGTGCGCTTCGACAAGCCGCACTAACTGCTGGCGCAGCGGAGCATCGTAACTCGGGCTTTCCTGGTTGAGAATTACAAGGTCTGCGCGAAGGCCGCGGAGCCGCAAGTACGTGTGGGCCTGCAGAATTTCGCGGATCAGATTGAGATAGCGTTCGTCGGCAATGGTGACGGTCAGAATTGGCAGGTCGCCTGAGATGCCGAAGGCCCACAGCCCCGATTGACCCAGATGATTGCGGGCGACGCGATCCGAGGGCCGCAGTCTTGGATTCGGGTACAGGAGGTAGCTGGCGATTTCCTGGAATCGGTGAGCATGTTCCGTGCCGATGTGCAGATAGCGGAACTGAAGCTGGGAGCGGGTCCACATCAGTTCGAAGGACTGGCTTACGGCGCCGTCGCGACGGTATCTGTTCGCTAAGGCCAGCACTTGTTCGCGCGAACCAGCGGCCAGAGTCATGAAGGTGAGCGTCACGCGATCGCGAGGGGCAAGCACAACTCTGCAGCGAAGACTGAAGATGGGGTCCACTACGGTGCCCACGGCGCAGTTCAGATCGCGGCGCAGGGCATCGGGGGCTGCAACTGTATTCCCTCGCCCGAGGAAAGTGGCTCTGTCGGTCTCGTATTGAATGTTCCCGGAAGCCCCCAGCAGCATATGGGCGGTCCAGATGGGAGGGTCTTCCGGCGAGCGAAGCCGTCTGTGCGCGAGCAGGAGTCCGTTGCCCACATACTCGGTTTCGATGAACATTTTGGCAAACGCCGGATGCGCAGTGTCAGCCGCGTGCGGCGCCAGGGCAAGCTCGACGTAGCTGGTTAGTTCCAGTTCACGGTTTCGCGAAGACCAGTTGGTGATGGTGAGCCGTCGCAACTCCGCATCATCTTCAGCCGCAACCGTAATGGACTGGATGGTTTCGATATCCAGTGCTCGCCGGTGAAACTCAGTGTGGTCGGCCAGGAAGCGAACGGAACTCACTCCTATTGCGCCGCCCGTGGGCTGCGACGCCGCGGACCATATTGCCCTCGCCTTCAGATCCTGGACGTAGATGTAGCTGCCCCAGGCATCGCGGGCCGGATCTGAGCGCCACCGCGTCAGATCAAAGTTATTCCAGCGGCTGTAACCACCGCCGGAGTTGGTGACCATGAGCGAGTAACGCCCATTGCCGTAAAGGTGAACGCGGGGAACCGCCGTATTCTCTTTCCAGATACGTTCCGCCGGATCTTCCGCGATGACCGGGACCGGAGTGGTGAGCCCGATGCGAACATCTTCGGCGGGCAGCGGGACGGAGGGCACCCGCTCAAACAGGAGCGTTTCAACCGCGCGAATGCGGCGGTCGGCATGGAAGCGGCGCTGCATGGCTCCACGATGGAGCAGGTTGTCGAGCGCCATCAGAGACATGCCCTGGTGGTGCGACATATACGTGTAGATAACTACTCCGCGCGCGCCTTTGCTGGTGCTCTCGCGAGTGAAGTCGACAGATTCGTAAAAGCCCATCGGCCCATCGAGACCAAGTCTCTGCAATCGACCCAGGTTTTCGATGGCGGCTTCAGGATCGATCTGGAGGCTCAGCATGGTGGCATACGGAGCCACGACGTTCTCTTCATCCAGCCCCGGTTTAAGTGCCAGGGCCGGGATTCCGAAGGCGTGATACTGATAGACCTGATTGGAATCGAGTGCGCTCCAGGCGCATTCCGAGACACCCCATGGAAGCTGCTTTTCCCTGCCCCACGCGATCTGTTCCGCGACCGCGTTTCTGCAGGCGCCGTCGAGCAAAGAATTGTCGAAGGTTCGGGTGAACAGCAAGGGCATCAGGTACTCGAACATGGTGCCGGTCCACGACAGAAGCGTTTGTCCGTCCGGCCTCCACACGCGCGGCCTGCCGAGCGTGAACCAGTGATCGAGCGGCACATCGCCTTTCGCTATCGAGACCAGGCTGGCTACGCGGCACTCGCTCGCCAATAAGTCATAGTGACTGGTGAACTGAACGGGGCCACCCACCAGATAGCCGATACCGAACAATTTGCGTCGCCCGTCGAACAGGAACTTCATATTCATCGCGTCCGCGAATTCCACGGAACGCCGGGACAAAGCCTGCCAGTTGCGCACGGCCTGAGCCGCATTTCTCTGTGCCTGAGCATAGTCGCGATCCAGTTCAGCCAGCCAGATCTCTACCCGCGGCTGCATGCGGGTCTTGCGAGCAGAGAGAAGCTGACGCATGGCTGCGGGACCTCCAGACGCGAGGGATTCCAGAGACCAGGAGCCGCCGAGCGCACGACGGCGAACGTGGACAACGCCCTCGCCAAGTTCCTGCAGCAGGAAGTCAGGAAGTTGGGTCAAGGTCTCGACCCACTTTAAATAGAGGTCGATCGTGCCGTTCCACGCCAGCACTTCCTCAGCGAGGCGACTTGCCCAGTAGGCGCCTTCATCCTTGGCAGCTGTCTGCCTGCACGCTTCTGAGAGTTGTTCCGCCGGAACCGTGGCCATGCGCAATCGGCCAATCATGTGGAGGCCGTCACCTTTACCCCGGAGCAGTTTGCGGAGAGTCTGGAGCGGAACCGTGAGCGAGGGGTCATCCGGGCGCGCGTTTTCAAGTTGCGCCAGAGTATCCGAAAGGCCGCGCATGCAAGTCTGGCTGAGAATCGGGGCGCGCACCACGTCATTCGCTCCCTGCGCCAGAACCCACAGGCTTGCGATCAGGTTGCCGCTATCGACGGTGGACACGTAACGCGGGGCGAGCGGCTCCGTGGTCGTGGTGTCGTACCAGTTGAGGAGATGGCCTTCATAGCGCTGCAGGCGGTTCAGGGTATCGAGAGTCTTCGAGCAGCGATTCAGCAAGTCATCAGAGGTGAGGTAGCCAAAGTCGCGCGCCGCGAGGGCGGAGCAAAGCCACAGCCCTATGTTCGTGGGCGAGGTGCGATTGGCAACCTCTACCCGAAGCGCAACCTGGGAGTTATCGGGCGGCAGCCAGTTCGTGCCTGCGCCAACAAGGTCGTCGAAAAAGCGCCAGGTCTGCCGGGCGTAGCCGCGGAGCATGCGATTGTTGGCCTGCAGCAGACGCTTGTTCCGGGTATTGGAAGTGGTCCCGTTCAGCCACGATAGTAAGGCCGGGGAGAAGATCCAGAGAGCGACAAACATGGACACCGGAGCGAATGCATTCTCGATCAGCAACAGCATCATCAACAGCAAAGAACAGCCGCTGATGATTGCCATTTGCCGCATGGTGGCGCTCATGTGAGTGCGCGATTCCGCATCCGCGCGCGCCGCTGTCTGCCATTCCAGCAGGTTGCGTCTGCTCACGAACCGGCGGTACAGCACTTTGCCGATCGCATCCGCCGCGAGCCACGCCTGGTGAGGCAGAAAGGCGATCATCACCGTGGCTCGCAGGAGTTCAGCGTGAGCGCCCTCCCATCCGATGACCTTGCCCTGCACACGATGCGCGAAACGCTCCAGAATCGGAGCCACAGCGGGAATCGCGATAGCAAGGCCGACTATGAGGCTCCACGCACCCGGCGCGGACGAGATCATCCAACCCGCAAGGAGAAGCAGCATGGACGCGACAGGGACGAGACTGCGCCGAAGGTTGTCGAGGATACGCCACCGGCTGACCGCCGAGAGGGGGTTACGCGCGGTGGTTCCGTCCGCTACGGGCACATCGTCCAGGAACCAGGACGCGATCTGCCAATCGCCCCGAATCCAGCGATGCGTACGTTTGCAGAAGCTGGCATAATCGAGCGGCATGTTTTCAAACAGCTCGATATCGCTTGCCAGGGCTACGCCTGCATAGGAACCCTCTATAAGGTCATGGCTGAGTAAGGTTTCCGCCGGAAAGCGGTGGCCGACGCTTTCGTCAAAAGCCTCCACGTCATAGATGGCTTTGCCGTGAAAGATCGCCTCACCGAACAAATCCTGCTGGGCGTCTGAAACGGCCTGGCAATAGGGATCGGTGCCTGTGGTGTCAGCAAATACGCGGGTGAAGCGACTGGCGGTAGCGCCGGGCAAGCCGATGCTCACTCTCGGCTGAATGATGGCGAACCCACGCTGGCGGACCTTCGTAACGGGGTCGAGCACAGGCCGGTTTAAAGGATGCGCGATGGTGGCCACCATCCTGCGCGCACTGCCGGGCGGGAGCTGCGTATCGGCGTCAAGCGTGATTACATAGCGGATCGGGAGAGAAAGTTCGCCTACGCGTTTGATATCGCCCGTATGCTTGTCGCGCAGGTACTGATTGAGTTCTTCGATCTTTCCGCGCTTGCGCTCCCTGCCGATCCAGCGGCCCTCAGTCTCCGACCAGACGCGATCACGGTGGAAGAGTAGAAAGCGATTTCCCGGGTAACGCTGGTTCAGGTTTTCAATGCCGGTCGAAATCGCTTCGAAAAGTTCGGCATCAGCCGGCATGGTGGGTTCGGGCGCGTCGGTGAAGTCGGAGAAGAGGCTGTAACGAAGGTTCGGATCCTGGTTTGCGAGGAAGCGCACTTCCAGCTTTTCCAGTTCCTGCCGGATGACATCGAGACTGCTCAACATCATGGGTACCACGACGAGAGTGGCGTGTTCCGGCGGAATACCCTTATCGAAGTTGAGCTTGGGCAGCGAATCCGGCGCGAACGACGAGATAATGAGAGCGTTGACAATCTGGACAGCCAGTTCGCTCAGCGGGAACAGCGCAAGGATTCCAAGAATCGAGAGAGTGGCAGGGTTTCGCACACCCATCTTCACGGCGAGACTGATAGCGACGGCGAGAAGACAAAGAGCCAGGCAGATGACGCCTGCGATGTAGAAGAAAGTCGCTCCATTTCGCAAGGAGCGGACCAGCCGGATTCGAACCGGGACTGTGACGCGAAGGCTTTTTTCCAGAGTTTCCAGCCCGGCGGAAAGCAGGTGCCATGAGACCTCCGTCTGTTCCGGAGTGGTGGCCCGGAGTGCAGCGTCCAGAGCTGCCCGCGCTACCTCCGGTTCGGAGTGTTCACTGCGACAGGCCAGCGACTCCACGGCGCGCCGGCAGCGGTCGCGCGTTCTGAAGTCGCTTGCCGCGTAAGTACCGGCCGGATCCTTCCGCAGTTCCTGCTCAACGACGTTGAGCGTTTCGAAAAAGTCCGAGAAATCGATGTGGGACAGGGAGCGAAGGCTGTTGAAGGCGTTCGCAATGGAAAGGCACTCCGCAGCTTCGCGATTGTGTTCCGGCCTCACCATGTCAGACATGGACATGCCCAGCTGCGATTCGATCCACTGACGGGCGGGAACGAGGGCGGGCTCTTCGTCCTGTAACTGCTCGGCGAGACAGGTCGCGAAGTAGGTTTTCAGTGCCACGGGCTGCGCTTCCAGCAGAGCGAGCATGTGGGTCAGACTGTCCTGACCGGCGCGGGCGCTCGCCGCCAACCGGTTCGCCCACAAATACGCCGATTCGCGAATCCGCTGTTCCTGACTTACCCGCAGAGCAAGCCCGGAGAGCGCTTCGACCAGAGCGAATCGCAACATGATGGGAAAAGCCCAAAGTTCTGCGATAGAGAGAGGAGTAGACTCCTGATGTTGTGCGACCGCCTGGATCAGACTCTGCTCGGTGACGGCGTTGTTCGACTCGAGAACGATGGTGCGGGCAAGCTGACAGACCGAGAGATTGCCGTCAGCCGCAGTGAAGCGGGCCAGCGCTCTCCGGAAGCTCCTGGGCAGCGACCGACGGACTTCGGCGATGTTCGTCCTGAGCAGGTGGGTATTGTCGAGAATCCACTTGGCGGACTCCGTTACGGTGTGATCGACACGGATTGCTTCGATCAGATCGCCGCGGGTGGCAGTTAGCTCGGCTGCATACCTGTCCAGACATGCAAGAATATTCTTCCAGTTACAGGATGAGGAAACACTGGATGCGGCAGGGTCCGCAATATCGACGTCAGAGCGCGCAAAGAAGATTCCAGGCTCTCCGGCAGCTCTGAGAGTCTTGACGACGACAGGAACGAGCGCGGGATCGGCTTCTACAACGATCAACTCCTCACCGCTCAGCCGGAGCGACGAGTACTTGAGATCCGAGCTTACAGGAATACCGGTCGGTTCGCCGGTGGCACGGAAGTGCTGAACTCTTACAGAGGTGGCCTGAAGCGAGCGAAAAGCTTGCTCTGCGTACCCTTCATCTCCGCTGTAGAACGCAAGAACAACACTCCGAACTTTTTCGCTCATTCAGGCCGTCCGTCGCTTCAGGCCTGGCCTCGAAGAGTGCGTGTCAAAACCGAGATCACCAGCAGAAGACCGAAGACGAGACTAGCGACGATGCTGGGTGTAAACCCGGCATGATCAGAGAGAGCAGTGGCGACGGCAGTGATGGTCATCAAGGTAAAAATCAGCATCCAACCAAGCATTTACGGTGAACTCCTTCGTTTCAGATCTGGACCGTGCAGTGGGGGCCCTGCAACCGGTCGGTTTCACCATAGCAAATAGAGTGCCAATGAAAAAGTCATTTATTTACAATAGCATACGGGGCAAATAAACAAGGGCTTTCGGAGTCAGGCACGTTATGTCAGAAGAAAATACCGGAGGTGGGATGAAACGCACGGTAATCAAAACCAAATGAATTCCTTACGAGGATCAACGGTCTGGTATTCAGCGTGCGGCATTTAATTCCGTTATGTTTCGTCAGTCTTTTCTTTTACTCAGTGCGTTGACTCTGTCGCTCGGCTTTGGGGGGTGCCGTCCCGGACCGCACCGGGTGGCAGACGAACAAACGCAACCGCAGGACAGAACCTCACCCGCATTCAAGGCAGGGGAGGCGGCTCACGAAATCGTGAATGGCGCGGAGAAGGCCGCGAAAGCTGCGGGCAGAAAGATAGATGAGAGCGCGAGAAAGGCTCGTGAGGGGTGGAAGGAGAAGGCTCGGGAAGATCGACTGCGGGATAGACAAACCTCTGATCACCCGTAAAGTCTGTGGGAAGAGCTTGTCTGCTCGTTCGTGTTCGTCAAGTGGTCGCTTTCAAAGAGCCAGCAACCGGACCCTCCCTTTCAGGCTCAGCCATGAAGGTTGGCGATGGGCGGTTACCGTATAAAAATTAGTGTACGGGATTGACTGAGGCATTCCTGCCCTGTTCAGATCTAATTCCTTAATATCGACACAAAATATTTTCTGTGATGTGATCGGTCATCGGCGGGCCCGACGAAACGGGGGCTGGCTTTGAAAATGCGGGTCATGCAGAAATCGCAACTTCATATTATTACCGGAACATTATTGATGCCGTCCGCAGTTCCAGTGTTCGGCCAGCGGGATCGCGGCGATTTATATTACAGGGGAATGAACGATCATGTCCGGCGGGGAGATTACGAGCGCTACTCGCGCGACGATGAGCGGCGAGACCACCATGGTGATGGCGGATTCGGGCCTGGTAAGGGTGTTCTGATCGGGGGCACCGCCGACGCTGACAGATGGAGCACACAGCGCAAAGAGGGAACAGAAATGAAGCGAATCAGTTTTCTTGCAGCATTGACGATTGCCGGCGCAGTTGTCTGCCCGGCGCAACAGTCGAGCACTCCTGCGTCCACCACTGCAAGCAATCCTGCGCCCCACAACCGGACCACCGAACAGGCGGGCACGAGTTCGGTGATGGAAGCGTGGGCTTAAACATTGACCCAGATCTCCGTTCAAAAGCGCGGCCTTCCGATTCCCGGAAAATGAGCAATCCGGCACGAGGGCGGGAGAATGGATCAGGAAACAGGAAAGAAAGATCCGGATCAGTTACTTTACGTGATCGTGGATGAGGCGCTTCAGCGGAGCGCGAATCAAACGGCTCAAAAACAGGGTGTGCAACGGGCGCTCTTATAAAGTTAGCCCCGGCTTGAACCCGGGGCGGAAAGCGCGTCAATCCGCATCGACTGCGATTCGGTCCGGTTGTATTTGGTTGCCAGGGTGCTTACTCTATGCCTATGGCGACACTCAGTCCTGACGAGCTAGGCAACATCGATGCATACTGGCGTGCTGCGAATTATCTGTCGGTTGGCCAGATCTATTTAATGAAAAATGCGTTACTGCGCGAACCGCTGCGCGCGGACGACATCAAACCGAGACTGCTGGGGCACTGGGGAACAACGCCGGGCCTGAACTTTATCTACGTACACATGAATCGCGTGATCAAGCTGTATGGACTGAACGCTATTTACGTGTGCGGACCAGGACATGGCGGGCCTGGTATGGTTGCGAACACCTATCTGGAAGGCACGTATTCCGAGCTCTACTCCAACATTCCGCAGAACGAGGAGGGAATCAATCGCCTGTTTAAACAGTTTTCGTTTCCGGGTGGGATTCCGAGCCATGCCGCGCCGGAAACACCGGGCTCAATCAACGAGGGCGGAGAGCTTGGCTATTCGCTGCTGCATGCGTATGGCGCGGCTTTCGACAATCCAGACTTGCTGGCCTGCTGCGTGGTGGGCGATGGCGAGGCGGAGACCGGGCCTCTGGCCACAAGCTGGCATTCGAACAAGTTCCTGAACCCTGCGCGGGATGGCGCAGTTTTGCCCATTTTGCATCTGAATGGCGCAAAGATCGCGGGGCCAACTGTGCTGGCGAGACTTCCGCACGACGAGGTGGAGTCACTGTTCAGGGGCTATGGATATAAGTGCTGGTGGGTGGAAGGCGACGATCCTCCGGCAATGCATCAGAAGATGGCGG
>JAUZEU010000485.1 GCA_030838885.1 Bryobacterales bacterium
ATCGACTTCGGGCATATCCCATTTATCGAAATTGATGCCTAAATCCCGCTCAATCCACGGAAATGCATTATCCTGACCAATCGCCAGAATCACGTCATCGCATGACAGGGTAATCGTGTCGATCACAGTGGACTTCTTCGCTTCGGCATCCCATTCCAGCCGGTCGAACTCCATGCCGGTCAGCTTGCCGTTCTCCACCACAAAACGCTTTGGCGCGTGGTTGACCACGATATCGATGCCTTCTTCTTCCGCGTCGTCAAGTTCCCAGGGCGAGGCTTTGAAGAACCCACGCGGGCGGCGCGCCATAACTTTGACGTTCTTGCCACCCAGGCGACGCGAAGACCGGCAGCAATCCATGGCTGTGTTACCAACACCAATGATCAGCACTTTTTCGCCGATGGAATCGATGTGCCCGAAGGCAAGTGATCCGAGCCAGTCGATACCGATGTGAATACGGTCCGTGTCGCGGCGGCCGGGCAGGTCCAGGTCTTTGCCGCGAGGGGCGCCGCTGCCTACGAATACCGCGTCGAAACCTTCACCGAGCACAGCACGTAGACTCTCAACGGGGGAACTGTAACGTACCTCCACGCCCATATTGAGAATCGCGTCCGTCTCCTCGGTAAGCACCTGTTCTGGCAATCGGAACGAAGGTATATTCGTTCTCATCAGCCCGCCAGGTTTGTCATACTTTTCAAAGATGGTGACCGAGTAGCCATGCGGCATCAGGTCGTTCGCGACGGTCAGGGAGGCGGGCCCGGCACCGATGCAGGCGATGCGCTTGCCGTTTTTTTGCGCAGCGGCTTTCGGCAAGAGTGCCGTAATGTCCCCACAGTTATCGGCAGCCACACGTTTCAGGCGGCAAATGGCTACCGGCTTCTCAAGCGCACCGTCACCACTAAGAGCGGGAAGTCTGCCGCGTCGGCACGCCGGTTCGCAGGGCCGATCGCACGTGCGGCCAAGAATGGCGGGGAACACGTTGGACTCACGGTTGAGCATGTAGGCGTCTGTGTATCTGCCCTGTGCGATCAGCCGAATATATTCGGGCACGTTGGTATGCGCCGGGCAGGCCCACTGGCAATCAACGACTTTGTGGTAGTAGCGCGGGTTGCCGACATCGGACGGATTCATTCGCTCTGTTCCTTGGAGTACTCCGGATCGTGGGAGGAGCCGACTCAGGCTCTGATTACTGGCATATTCTATCCGATCAGGCTCCCTGAATGTGTAACTGCTTTCGCGGGCGGCCTGGGGTCCGACGATGGAAGGGAGATATTATCCTGATCAGGATCACATGACAGCGATAGTGGGCGTTCCACGAGAGACCTATCCGGGAGAGCGGCGGGTGGCGCTCACACCGCGGGCCTGCGATGCCCTGATGAAGCTGGGGCTGGCGGTCGTTGTCGAATACTCGGCCGGGCTGGAGTCAGGGTTTACAGACGAAGAGTATGAGCGGCATGGCGCGCGGGTGGCGTCACGGGCGGCGGTTTTTGAGTCCGCGGGAATTATTGTACAGGCCAGAGCCACAGGCGCAAATCCGGAACACGGACGTTCCGATTTGGCCCTTCTGAAGCACGGGCAAGTGGTGATCGGCTTTGGAGATCCTCTCACATCTCTGCGGGAAAATCAGGATCTGGCCGAGGCGGGCGTTGCTTTCTTCGCGATGGAGTTGATTCCGCGAATTACGAGAGCGCAGGCGATGGACGCGCTTTCCTCCATGGCCAGCATCGCGGGTTATGAAGCGGTTCTGCTGGCGGCGTCCGCGTTGCCGCGCATGTTTCCGATGATGATGACGGCGGCTGGAACGATCACGCCGGCGAAGGTGTTGATCCTGGGAGCCGGCGTGGCCGGACTGCAGGCCATTGCCACAGCAAGACGTTTGGGTGCAGTGGTCTCGGCATACGATCTTCGGGCGGCGGTGAAGGAACAGGTCGAAAGCCTGGGCGCGAAGTTTATCGTTCTCGATCTCGAAACCGGCGAGGGGCAGGGCGGTTATGCGAAATCGATGGATGATGCCTTCTACCAGCGGCAGCGTACCCTCTTGACGGCCGTTTTGAAAGAGCAGGATGTGGTGATCACAACGGCCGCGGTGCCCGGCCGGAAGGCGCCGATTCTGATCACCGCCGAAATGGCGGAAGCGATGTCGCCGGGCGCGGTGATCTTGGATATCGCGGCGGAGCGCGGCGGGAATTGCGAACTCACAAAACAGGGCGAAACGATTGTGCACCGTGGCGTCACTATCATCGGGCTCACGAATCTGCCATCAAACAAGCCGTACCATGCGAGCCAGATGTATGCGACCAATGTGGTGAATCTGTTGAAACTGCTGGTGAATGACGGCACTCTGTCTGTGAATCTGGAAGATGAGATTGTTCATGAGTCGCTGGTGACGTATCGGGGCAGGGTTGTGAATCCACGCGTTCTGTCATTGATGGAAGCGGCGGGGATGAAGCCGGGCGAGGAGGTTGCCAGATCGTGAATTACGAATTCGGATTGTATGTTTTCATGCTGGCTGCGTTCTTGGGCTTTGAATTGATTCGCAGGGTTTCGCCCCTGCTGCATACGCCGCTCATGTCGCTGACGAATGCGATCGCTTCCATTTCGGTGGTCGGCGCAATTCTGATCAGTGGTGAAGAGCACGCTTCGCTGCTGTCGAGAGTGTTGGGTTTCATTGCTGTTGTGGCGGCCACCACGAACCTGGTGAGCGGGTATCTCATCACGGACCGCATGCTGAAAATGTTCAGGAAGCGGGAGCCCAAAAAGAAATGAGTGTCTTCCAGGCACTTTATCTGGTAGCCGCGGCCCTGTTCATTCTTGCGCTGAAGTGGATGAGCGCACCGGCTACAGCGCGGCGCGGCGTGATCTCTGGCGAGTTGGGCATGCTGCTCGCGGTCATAGGGACGCTGATGCGGCATGAGGTTGTGAATTACCAGTGGATCGTGGTAGCACTCCTGATTGGCGCTGCAATTGGAGTCCCACTGGCCGTCCTGATGCCCATGACCGCAGTACCGCAGCGGACTGCGATTTCGCAGGCATGTGGCGCTCTGGCTTCCGCTCTGATCGGTACTGCGGAGTATTATCATCGCCATCCGACGGGCTTTATCATGGCGGCTCTGGCGATTGAAATCCTGCTGGGGTTCCTGACGTTCACCGCCAGTCTGATGGCCTTCGGCAAACTGCATGAAATACTGCCGTCGCGGCCGATCACTTACAAAGGGCAGAACTTCGTCAACCTGGGTTTGTTTGTGGTCGCAGCGGGGATTGGAGTCACGCTGGTGATAAATCCGCATCAGGCGGGATTGTTTCCGGCGTTTGTGGTGCTTGCCCTGACGTTCGGTGTTTTGCTGATCATCCCGATTGGCGGCGCGGATATGCCGACCGTTATTGCTCTGCTGAATTCGTACGCGGGACTGTCAGCAAGCGCGATGGGCTTTGCGCTTGATAACAAGCTGCTGATTATTGCCGGTGCTCTGGACGGGTCTTCCGGGTTGATTCTTTCGATTATTATGTGCCGTGCCATGAACCGGTCATTTGCCAACGTTTTGTTTGGGGCGTTTGGACAACTGCAGACGTCCGCGGCAGCGACGGAAGCCCGCCCGGTACGTTCGGCGAGTGCCGAAGAGGCAGCTCTGATCCTGGAAGACGCGCGCAGCGTGGTGGTGATCCCGGGATATGGCATGGCCGTAGCGCAGGCGCAACATAAAATCCGCGAACTGTACGACATTCTCACGAAGAGAGGGGTGGATGTGAGGTTCGCTATTCACCCCGTGGCAGGCCGCATGCCTGGGCATATGAATGTGCTGCTGGCAGAGGCGGATGTTCCCTACGACAAGCTGGTAGAGATGGACGACATCAATTCCGATATGGCAATGACGGATGTGGTGTTGATTGTGGGCGCGAATGACATTGTGAATCCGGCGGCACAGAACGATCCGGCGAGCCCGATCGCTGGTATGCCGATTTTGAATGCCTATAAAGCGAGGACGGTGATGATTATCAAGCGCGGGATGTCGGCTGGTTTTGCAGGAATCGACAACGAGCTTTACTACCTGCCGAATACGCTGATGTTGTTTGGGGATGCGCGGGTGTTTGTTTCCAGCCTCGTGAAAGAGGTTGCGGCTACTACGAACGCGTGATCGGGACGCTGTACGAGGTGCCCATCAGGCAATGAAGAAGCCCGTCAGAAACCCAATCCGGGAAGAGCGAATCAACAACGAAGCCATTGTAGACGCTTACGGGTCCGAAGAGCACGCGATGGGCTGGTATTACTATCTGGAAAGCAAAATCAGCTTTCCTTTCCAGGCCCGGTGCATCGGCTCGAACGCGATCTCACCACTTAGGAAGGGAGATTTGGTCGAAGTCAGCCGGCTCGCGCCTGAAGAGGCCTGCGCCACCGAAATGCGGGTGCTGATCCGCTGGCAGGGGCGAAAAATGGCCGTCCCACTTTCCCAACTTGTTGCGCTCGACCCCGACGAATCCACCGATGAAGCCATCGGGGACTGGCATTATTGGGTGGGCCGGGGTTATTTATTCTGAGCTACTTATTCTGACGTGACCGTGTTCGGCTCCGCGGATAGAATGAAACATACCCATGGCCAAACGTCCGGCGAAATCGCGACCAACGTGGAGAGATGTGAAGGCGGAACTGGCAGGTTTTGACAAGCTCGGATTGATGGGCCTGATCCAGGATCTCTACGCTGCAGACAAAGATAATCAGGCCTTTCTGCACACACGCTTCGGCCTGGGAGAGGATGTCCTGGAGCCATACAAGGAAACCATAGACCGGTGGCTTTGGCCTGACGTGCTCCGAAATCAGAATCCGTCTGTTGCACAAGCCACGCAGGCTGTTTCCAGCTACCGGAAGGCAGGAGGCGACCCAGTTGGTCTGGCGGAGTTGATGGTTTTTTATTGTGAACAGGCCGCGGGGTTTTGCAGTGATATCGGTTATCAGGATGAGAGCTACTTCAACGCGCTCGTGCGCATGTTCGACCAGGCCCTCTCGGTGGCGAATACATTGCCGTTCGGCAGCCGCGACGCCCTGATCCGCAGGCTGGATCGGGTGTGCGTGATCAGCCACAATTTCGGCTACGGCGTCGGAGATGACATGGATTCCATTCTGGCGACATACACCAAACGCAGAGCTTGAGCGGTCATTGCCTCAAACCGCTTCTTTGCTGGCCTCTTTGTACGGCGTCCGGAGGAACCTGGACACTTCGTCCTGCGCTCCCTGCGTGTTGTCCCGCGTCCGCTGAGCCTGCGTGTATTCGTTCACAGCGCGTTCCCGCTGACCTGAAATATCAAAGATTTTGCCCAGATAAATGTGGGTCCAGACCTCCGTCCATTTCGGCAGCAAATCCCCGTTCAGAACCTCGCGGAACTCATTGGCGGCCGACTGGTAGTTATGCTGCAGGAAGAAAATTTCCGCCACCCGGTAGTGCGCCATCGAGCTGTTGCGCTGCGTATCCAGCGCCTTCTGATACTCCTTCAGCGCCTCCGCAAACTCGCTCACCTGCGCGAACTGTTCGCCGCGCCGGATCGCCACTTCCACCCGCACCTGGGGGTTCATCCGCAGAACCTTGTTGCCTGGATCGATGGTAATCTTCTTGGGTTTGCCGAAGGTATCAACTGAGAACTCGGACGACGTTCCCATCACTTCGATCTTCTTATCTTCCGGATTGCCCTCGGTCTCGATATGCAGATCGACAGGCATGCGGAATGTGTCCAGGTCCTGAGCGATCTTGCCCTGTACGCGGAAGCCCTTTTGCGTACGAAAAATGGTGTATTCCAGTTTGAATTCCGGCGCGCCGTTCGATTCCACCCACTGGATAAAGAAGTACCGCATCTCCTCGCCCATCACGGTCTCGCACGCCTTCCGAAAGTCTTCCGTGGTGGCAGACTGCCAGGCCTTCTGCTCCAGAAACAGCTTCAGAGCTTTGAAGAATTTTTCATCGCCCATGGTGCTGCGCAGCATCTGCATCACGACCGCGCCCTTGCTGGCGCTGAGAGCCCAGTACTCAGGCGAGTAATCTTCCAGACGAGCCGTCTGAATCAGAGGCACGTTATCCACGGTCAGCGCGGTGACTGCCGCATCTTTCATGCGCTGCTCCAGCGCCGCAGTGCCCTTCTCTTTTTCCAGCCAGAGCGCTTCGGAGTAGAGCGCCATGCCGTTCTCCAGCCACATATGGTTCCGGTTCACGGGCGACACATCCACCTGCCACCACTGCCGCGCGATCTGGTTCACCAGAACGTTCGAGTTCACGTCTTTATTGATCGCATGCGGCGCCAGAAACAGAATCCCGGGAGCGCAGTAACCATTGGGCGCGCCATCCGCCGTTTCCACCAGAGTGAGGTTCGCATACGGCGCCAGGCCGAACACGCTCGTGAAGTGTGTGAGGATCTGGGAAGTCATGGCACCATAAGCATTCGCGAACGCCGCCTCAGGTCCGCGGAACCAGAGCGTTGTCGTAATGCCGTCCGTATTGTTCTTTACCGGTTGACCCTTCACCACAGCAATGTCGCCAGGGAAAGATGGTTTGTTGAACTCGAATGTGAAAGCCTGACCGGAAACCGAACCGCTGCCACTGCCGATCACCTGGAAACCAGCCGGCACCGTGATCTTCATCTTTGAAGTAAATCGGTCGGCAGTGTAGCCGCTGACAGGGAACCACCGCGAGGGATACAGCAGGAAAGCGTGGTCGTTCTCAATCGAGGCAAACTTGACGCCGTAGATCGGTGACTCCTCTTTACCAGTCAGGCGCCCGTCATACGTAAACGTGACCGTAGTGGGCTGGCCCTTCGGCAAGCCCTGCGGGAAGGTCAACCTGACGCTGTTGTCCTGCTGGTTGCGCGCACCGCTGATCGTCTGGCCCGCGCCGTCCACGATTTTCGAGATGTTCAGGTTGTTGTTCAGTTCAAAGGTTGCCGAGGTGGACTGGTCATCCAGCGGAATAAACCGAATGGTGGCGCGAGCAGCCAGCGTCTGAGTGTCGGGGTTCACCTGCGCCTCGATGACGTAGCTCTCCACGTCAATCTGCGTACGCTTGTCGTCCTGAGCGAACCCGGTCAGAACCGAAGCCCCCAGCGCCGCACTAATTACAAGAAACCTGAATTTCGTCACTTCACACCCTCCAGCACACGCTCTACTTCATTTGCCGCCCGCAACATCACGTCGCCCTGCACCGTCAGCCTGGCCGCCACCTGCGCGAGGGACTCTTTCATTTTCCCGCGCTCGCCCTCGTCGTCCAGCAGCCGCGCCGTTTCCGCGGCAATCCGCTCACCGGTCATCTCGCTCTGCATCAGTTCCGGAACCACCCGTCGCTCCGCAATCAGATTCACCATCGAATAGAACGGAACCTTTACTAACAGTTTGCCAAGTTTCCAGCTCAGATTTGTGACCCGGTAATAGGTCACCATCGGGGCGCCCAGCAACGCCGCTTCCACCGTCACTGTTCCGCTGGCCGCCAGAGCCACTTCGCAGTAAGCCATGGTTTCCCACGCTTCCCCCTCTATGGCCCGAATGTCACTGCCAGCCAGCGCAGACTGGAAGAACGCAGCGCCACACGCAGGCGAGGCCGGCAGAATAAAACTCAGTTTACGACTTTTAGACAAAATCCCGGCCGCTTTCTTCAGGGCCGGAAGGTGCCGCAATGCCTCACTCCTGCGGCTTCCGGGCAGCATCGCAATTAAAGGACGGTCGAGAGGAATGTTGTGTTTCCGAAAAAACTCCTCGCGTGACAGTCGCGGCCTTACTCTCCCGGCGTGGGGGTGGCCGATATAGGTGACGGGGACCTTGTGTTTCCGGAAAAATGCCTCTTCGAACGGGAAAATGCAGAGCAGCCGGTCGATAATCCGCCGCATGGTTTTCACCCGGCCCTGGCGCCAGGCCCAGACCTGAGGCGCCACCAGGTAGACCACCGGCACTCCTTGCTTTTTCAGCTTGTCTGCCACCCGGAAATGGAAATCCGGCGAATCGGTCAGGATGGCGAGATCGGGCCGGGTGGCTCTCGCGGCAGCGATCAACTGCTGAAACTTACCCCAGATCCGGGGCAGGTGCCCGATCACTTCCACCAGGCCGACTACAGAAAGGTCCTCCGTCCGGATGACGGGCCGTATGCCGGCTGCCCGCATCTTCGGCCCGGCGCAACCGAAAAATTCGCAATCCGGCCAGCGTTTGCGAAGGTGACCAGCCAGTTCCGCGGCGTAATGATCGCCGGAGGGCTCACCGGCCGAAATCAGGATGCGCGCGGGTGGGTGGGCCAATCTTCAGAGTACAGCCTGTTACAATCGAACCGAACTCGCAAACCGAATTCGCCCTTCCAAACGATGCCCTCAGCTAATGGCCGCCCTCGCAGGACGGCCGACGAATCCACGCCCACCGTTGACGAACTTGCGCGCCGTCTGCGCCCCGGTCTGGTCCCTATCAATCCGCGCTTTTCATGGCATCCGATGCTTCCTTTGG
>JAUZEU010000498.1 GCA_030838885.1 Bryobacterales bacterium
GGGCATTCCGCGTGAATCGCTCCAGTGACTCGCCGCGACTGGTTCAGCCCCGCGACGGAAATGCGGCACACCTGGGAGAAGGCGGTATGCGAAAACAGCAGAAGCAATGTCCCGGCATTGATACAGGAAATGCTGCGTGCACGACATCCGTCATTCATGGATCGCCTCACTGTACTCGGAAGATTGCGAACCCCGGTTCCCCAATTTTCCCATTGCGGTAGCCAAACGAGTCCTTGACGGGACAGAAGAGCGCCAGGCGCCGCGCACTTCATGTGGAGTTTCATACAGCATTGCTCTATCAGAATCGGTAGCCTGGCCCCGCGGTGGCCCAAAGGACAAACGCCCGCACCCATACGAAATTCGGCCGCAAAGAAAAGGTGCTCGGTCGCGAACAGTTTCAGACCGGGGGCTCCGATGCCTACCGCCTGATTGTCTTTAATAGTTGATGCTCTTGTCGGTGGGGAAAGTTGTGAATACTGTTCCTTATTCATGCGGATGGATAACTTGAACCCCCCGCCGGCTGGCGGGCTTTTCTGTTCCTGTGACGAGACAGCAAAAGAGTGCCGTGGGGCGAGCCATCGTTTGCCTGGGCATCGGATGCAGCCGTTCCTGACACCCTGGCGATTGTTCCCGAGTGACCCGCTTAACCGGACATTGAGCCTGTCACCGGCGAGTCCGGGCGCCCCAAGTGATAGCTGGCGAGAGCAGCCCTTCAGACCAGCAGCAATTCCGCTCCCGAATTCCTGCGAATAGCATCCGGTCGTCCCGAGTTTGAGCCGACTCTCAACTAAGACCGCTCAGTTTTTGGCGGGCGCAGCACGGGGACCGCTGAGCAACTATTGTGCAGGAGTTCAGCGAAATCGCGGAGCAGCTTCTCTGGTGGCGTTAAATCAGAGTGGCATAACCGGCTGATTTCTGCGAACCTGCGTTGGAGGCGGGAAGCGATGAATGATGACCTCCAATACGGTCAGTTTGCTGCGGCGTGCGAAGAGGAAATGGCCGCTATGCAGGCGCGAATTGCGGAGGTTTGGCTATTCGAGCCCTCGATGGAGTCAGGGTCCGGGGTGATTGCGTTTCGAGATGGGGATCTCGTTGCGCTCGAGGCGGACGTGGTGCTGGTCGGGAGTTGGGGACGGAAGTTTGGGTCGTGGCGGTGGGCGTGGGCCAATCCGGAACTGCCAGAGGGGGTTCGGGCGGAGAGCCGGAGTTTGCGGGAGTTGTCGAATCATACGGGCAGGCCGGAGTTTACGTACGAGAACGCGTTTGCCGTGACAGAGAAGCAGTGCCGAACCCTGGTTGCCGTCGCAGGCTGTCACTTAAACGGAATAGGAATCTACGTGGCCCCCGGTGATCCGTCGGATTGGTTTTTCGTGATCCGGAAGCTGACAAAGAACATCGACGAACCTGGGCTGGCTGCAAAGGCTGAGGCGGCGGTAGCGGAAATCGTAGGGCGGGGAAGCACGCCAACAGTTCTGAACGCTTTGCGGAAACGATTTCCCGGCATTCGGCTGGAGTTTACCGGGGCGGATTTGCGAGGTGAGCCTGAAGAATGGGCTTACGATCTCCACGTTCAGCCGTTGGTGGACCGGGACCGCCTCTCGACTCATCGGGCCCGCGACCTGAGCGGGGCCGATTTGTCGGGCGCGAGATTCGATGAAGCTATCCTGCGGGGTTTGATCCTGCGAGGAGCTTCGTTTATGAACTCGTCTCTGGTGAATGCGGATTTCTCGGGGGCCGATTTGCGCGAGGCGTCGTTGCAGGGCGCTTTTCTCAACGGGGCTAACCTGACGCGGGCGCGACTGGCGGGCGCTGACTTCAGCGGAGCCGAACTGGCACGGACGTTGTTGACCGATGTCGATTTGTCGGCGGTGAAGGGGCTCGACGAAGTACATCATGCAGCGGCAAGCGAGATCTCTTTAAGCACGCTGATCGCGTCCCGGTTTGAGTTGAGGCCGACCTTTCTGCGCAAAGCGGGGGTGTCCAGGGGATTAATTGAGGACTTGCTGCGGGGCAAGGAGTTCTCGAAGGCGTTCCAGACCTGTTTCCTGTCGTACAGCTCCAGGGACAGCGAGTTCTCGGGAAAGCTGTATGAATCGTTAAGCGCGATGGGGGTACGCGTGTTCTGGGACCACTTCGACGTGATTCCGGGCGAGTACTTAGAGGACCAGATCCAGAGGGAATTCGCGGGCACGACCGGGTGTTGGTCGTGCTGTCGCCGAACAGCATGGAGAGCCAGTGGGTGAAGAAGGAAATCGAGATCGCCTGGCGTTTCAGGAGCGACTCACTGGTACCGGTACGGCTATGCCCGATTGAGGATGTGCAGAAGTGGACGCGGGAACAGGGTGTGAAGCCTGATATTGCCCAGCTGTTTCCGGTGTTGGACTTCTCGGAGTGGAGGACACCGGAGCGATATGAGCACGCCCTGAGATTGCTGCTGAAGTCCTTCGCGGGTGGGGTGGATTTTCGGTCTTAGCAGCCCGATTGACAACGCTTGAGGAAAATGGCGCCGGAGTCTAACGCTTTCCTTGCCTTCTTATGATGACCTGTTCTCATATTTGTCTGTCGGGGACTACGACGCTGAATCGCGTATCGAGAAGATTCGCGGAGTCGACCGGACCGAAGTACACCGGGAGCTTGTCGAGCGTGTAGGTCGGATCGTACAGGAGATCTATTCCCACCTCACAATAGTTGAACCCGAACAGATGTTCGAGATTAGCCGAGAGGGTTGGCGGCGGCGAGCGAATCCGGCGTCGACCGGCGGACTCTCGCGTTCTACGGTACGACGAACAGCTCACTCATTTACGGTGGCTGAACGGACGCGGCCGATAAGGATCGTGGCAGCGCGTTTGCAGTCTGATCGGTGGCTGGAGGCCAAAGATGCGCCACAACATCGAGTTCAAGGATATTTCCGAGAAAGAGGAACTGCGAAAACTGACCGAAGAGATGGTCGCGAAGGTGGAGAAGAAGGTAGAGGCCCTTCCGCCCGAGACCGTATTCCTGCGTGCGGTCATTGAAGAGAGTGCGGGCGACAAACTCTGGCGCGTATCGGTCACATTAGACCTCCCCGGAAACGTCCTTGCCGCCAGGCAGGAGACTCGCGACGGGAGCACCGCGATCCGGGCGGCCTTCGCCGACATCGAACGCCAGATCGAGGCTTACAAATCCAGTGTGCGGGGAGAACAATATTGGAAGCGCCTGGCGCGGCGCAAGCAACTCAGGCAGAAGAAAGCGGGCGCGGCCGGCGATGCAAAGGCAAAGATGGCGGGAGGTTTTTCTCAATCGTGAGACCGCACATCGGCGGCGAC
Organism: Bryobacterales bacterium; assembly: GCA_030838885.1. Lineage (GTDB taxonomy): Bacteria > Acidobacteriota > Terriglobia > Bryobacterales > Bryobacteraceae > BOG-234. The sequence goes on from JAUZEU010000498.1 coordinate 3,306, forward strand.
TTCTTTGCCGATGCATGAACAGAGCTGCCGCCCCCTCACCCTGGCCTCGCCCGGTGAGGATGCTCGGCTACCAGCAGTCCCCTATGAGTGAACCGATATTGATCCGCTGATCAATTGCGGCGCCAGAGAACCGGGTGCTGCAGGAAACCGCTCTCTTCCCGTCCGCCTGCAGCCGGTGGTGGTAACCCGTACCATGTTCGCGGAGCAGGTGGGCCTATCGCCTTTGCTCGTGCTCAAGGACGGCCGCGAGGTTGATCGTATCATCGTGGTGCAGCCCAAGCAGGAGATTCTGCGCCGCGTCCAGCGCGTGATCGCAAATTAGACCAGGTGGCGGGCCTACGCCGCGATCTGCAGCCGGTTCTCCACCTGCTCGATCCCCGGCACACCCCGCGCGACCTCCTCGGCTTCGGACGACTCGGCCCGCGACTGCACTGTTCCTTCCAACACGATCCGAGACTGTTCCACCCGAACCCTGATGCCGCGGGCATCCAGTTCTGCATCACGCAGAAAGGCCTCCTCAATCTTCCGCTTGATCTCTTCCGCACTCAATCCGGCGTCGGGAGCGCGCAGATGGATCCGGTTGGTCACGCCGGCGATACCGGGCACGGTAGAGACAATCCGTTCGGCGATCTGTATTTGTGAATACTCGTCGGCCTCTCCCATCAGAGTCACGCGGGAGTCCTTGACCTCGGCCGTGATGCTCGCCGGCAGCCCGGCTTCCCGCAAGACAGCATTTGTCGCAAACCGGAGTTCCCGGTCGATGCGTCGCCGCCTGGCAGCCACGATAACACTTGCCAGCGCGAGGCCGAGCACGCCCCCGGCGAACGCCCCAGCGGTCGAACTGCCGGGATCGTTCAGTCCCGCGGGAACGAACAGCACCGGCCCAAGAACTCCGCCAAGGAGCACACCCACACAAAGACACGCCCCCTTTATCAAACGACCGCGATCGTTTTCCATTTGCTAAGTACCTCCACTCAAGGTCCACCATCCGGAATGTCAACATGTGCACCTGGCATGCCAGCAGCGTACGGCACTCGAATGCCTTCGCCGCTCCATAAGACGCCTCTGCGGAGTCTACAGGTAGACCCGGGGGCTCGACAGATCGCTATTCCGCCCGCGGCCGCCCGCCACAGAATCAACAATGCACTGCTTGCATTTGCCCGGCACGGAAACTGAACACGCTTTGCAGACCCTGCGGCACGGCGGGCGGGCGTTCGTGCTGAACGAATCGGACATGGCGCTAAAGGCTGCGACGGCCGCAGTCGTTCACTTTGGAAGAGACAGGACAGAATGCAAACAGGAATTGTCGGACTCGGACGAACAGGTGCCAACATGTCGTTCCGGCCGATGCGCGGGCGCCACTGCGTTGCCTGCGACGTCGATATGTCCTGCAAAGGCGCGATACCGACCGTTGCCGGCACGAATCGACGGGTCCATAATTAACTGTCTGTTGGAAATCACAAGGAGCTCTCGAAATGACCAGTTTCACCTTAGTGCACGTCGTGTTGAGCCTGTTGGGAATCGGTTCGGGATTCGTCGTCGTGTTCGGATTGATCGCGGCAAAACGGCTCGATGGCTGGACGGCGTTGTTTCTCGCGACCACGGTGGCGACAAGCCTAACCGGATTCCTGTTTCCTTTCCATAAACTTTTGCCGTCTCATGTAGTCGGCATCGTGTCGTTCGTTGTATTAGCATTTGCGATGCTGGCTCGCTACGCCCGTCTTCTCACCGGCGCCTGGCGTTGGATCTAC